>JANYFP010000214.1 GCA_025362555.1 Verrucomicrobiota bacterium | reverse complement strand
CGACAACGCCAACGTCCACCGCGGCATCCACACGCTTTCGATGCGCTCGACGTTCGCCTACGAAGCCGCCCGTGAACGCGCCGCGAAATTCTTCAATGCCACCGAAGCAGGGGAAATTGTTTTCACCGCCGGCACCACCGACAGCATCAACCTCGTCGCCAACTCCTGGGGCGATGAAAACCTCAAGTCCGGTGACGTCATTTTGCTCACCGAGATGGAGCATCACAGCAATATGGTGCCATGGCAGCTCCTCGCGCGCCGCACGGGTGCGAAGCTCCGCTACCTGCCCGTCGTCACGGGTGACACCGGCCTGCTTGATCTTTCGAAACTCGATCAAGTCCTCACTTCCGAGGTGAAAATTTTCGCGTTCACCCACGTTTCTAATACCCTCGGCGTAATCAATCCCGTGGCGATGCTGTGCGCAAAAGCCCGCGCCGTCGGCGCTATTTCGGTGGTGGATGCCGCGCAAAGTGCCGGCCACATGCCGGTCGATGTCCGCGCGATTGGTTGTGATTTCCTCGCGGTCTCCGGTCACAAAATGTGCGGCCCAACCGGCGTCGGCCTGCTCTACGGTCGCAAAGCCTTGCTCGACTCGATGCCGCCGTACCGGGGCGGTGGCAGCATGATTTCGAACGTCGATTATTTTGAAAGCAAGTGGGCCCCCGCCCCGCAGAAGTTCGAAGCGGGCACACCCAACATCGCCGATGTCATCGCGCTCGCCCGCGCCATGGATTACCTCGATGACCTCGGGCGCGAGGCGATCGCGCAACACGACGAAAAACTCGCGGCTCACGCTTACGCGCGCCTCGCGACAGAAATTCCCGGCATCCGCATGCTTGGACCCGCGGATCATCGCAGCGGCGTGATCAGTTTCGATTTACCCGGTGTGCACGCGCACGACGTGGTAACGATGGCCGACCAGGAAGGCGTCGCACTCCGCGGCGGCCACCATTGCAATCAACCGCTGATGCGCAAACTCGGCCTCAGCTCTACGTCGCGAGCCAGTTTCTACCTCTACAACACCGAGGAAGAAATCGCCCGCCTCGTCGCCACGCTGCTGAAGATCCAGAAGTTTTTCGTGGGTTGAGGCGGAGGCTGCCTGCACCTAATTTCAGGCTGTAGGAGGGGCTTTACGCCCCGATAGATTCACGCTGAATGTGTCTGTGACATTCAACCCACTGCACGGACATGAAGCCCTCCGGCGCGGTCGCTGGTCGGATTCAGGCGCCGAATATTTCCTAACTTTCTGCACGGCGAACCGCCAGGCTGGACTAGCGGCGACAGATGTCGCGAAGGCGATCTGGAAGGAGGCCGACAGACTGAACAAAGAATCCGTATGGAATCTACGAACGGGCGTCGTGATGCCAGACCACGTTCACTTGCTCGCTGAAATCAGTTCCGCAACCGGTTTAGCTGATGCCGTTCGCCTCATTAAAGGTCGCCTCACACCCATTCTGCGCAAACCAGGCTTGCAGTGGCAGCCCGCCTATTTCGATCACCGCCTTCGTCCAGATGAAGATAGACTGCCTATATTCATCTATATCTACCTGAATCCCTATCGCGCCAAGCTGCTGGCACTGGATCAAGTATGGCCCGGGTATTTCTGTGCAAAAGAGGAGTGGTCACGTTTGAACAGCAGACTAATCACTGGTGCCCTCAGCCTGAATGGCTCGCGTAAAGATCGGGGCGTAAAGCCCCTCCTACAGCTCGCGGCCTCAGCTTCTGAGCTCCCAACCCCAGCCCTCTTTTCCGCAATATATGCGCAGTCAGCCCGGTTCGATTCGGCTATTCTGTCGGTCTTATGGTGTCACCACGAAACACCGTCACGGTCCCTCCTTCTGTCGAACCAGCCCTTGAGCTCGTCCGAAAATACAACGTACCCGGTCCCCGGTACACGTCGTATCCGACCGCTCCGCAGTTCTCCGAATCCATCGACCGTGACGCCCTCCGCCGCGAAATCGCCCTCGACAACGGAACCGCTTCACCGCCTGCCCTGAGCTCCGTCGCAGGGCCGTTGTCCCTCTATTTTCACCTGCCGTTCTGCGAGACGCTTTGCTGGTACTGCGGTTGTACGACCGTAATCACCCGCCGGCGCGCTTCTGCCGGGGAATACGTCGGCTGGCTGGAAAAGGAACTCGCGCTCACTGCGCCTCTCCTTAATGCCGCCCGCCCCGTTACCCAGCTGCACTTCGGTGGGGGAACTCCCACTTTTTTGCCGCCCGCAGAAATTGATCGCCTCGCCGCCGCGATCCATCGGCATTTCACATTCGCGCCGGATTCCGAAAACTCCGTCGAAATCGATCCGCGCCGGCTCACCAAAGAACACGTCGAAGCCTTCAGTCGGCTCGGTTGCAATCGCGCCTCGCTCGGGGTACAGGATACCAATCCCCAAGTGCAGCTTGCCGTGCACCGCTGGCAACCCCTCGCCCAAACCGCTCAAGCCATCACCTGGCTGCGCGATGCCGGTTTCCAATCGGTCAGTGTCGATCTCATCTACGGCCTGCCGCTGCAGACCCCCGCGACGTTCACCACGACGCTCGACGAAATCATCGCACTCAATCCGGATCGCCTCGCCGTTTTCAGTTACGCGCATGTCCCGTGGATTAAACCCGCGCAAAAAATTTTTGACGACCGCGCCCAACTTCCGACCACCGAGGCCAAGTTGGAAATGATGATGACCGCCGTTGCCAAACTAACCGCCGCAGGCTACGTGCAAATCGGCATGGACCACTTCGCGCGCCCTGACGACGAGCTCGCGATCGCCTTCGCCGAAGGCACGCTTCACCGGAATTTCCAAGGCTACACCACCCGCGCGGGCGCATCACTCTACGGCTTTGGCATGTCCTCCATTTCGCAAACCGACGGATCGTTTTATCAAAACAGCAAGGAGCTCCCCGACTACGTCGCTGCTCTCGAAGCCGGCAAACTGCCAGTCGAAAGAGGCTACCTCCTGACCACAGATGACCGCCGCCGCCGCACTATCATCTCTGATATTATGTGCGGCCGCGGACTCGATTTTGCCAGCCTTTCGAATCGCCTCGGACTCGATTTCGCCACCGCCTACGCGACTGAGCTCGCCGACCTCACTGAGCTCGAAAACGACGGCCTGCTCGTGCGCCACGCGCTCGGCATAAACATCACCGCGCTCGGCCGCCTATTCCTGCGCATCATCGCGATGCGCTTCGACGCTCACCTCACCAAACGACCCGGCGGATTCTCCAAAACGGTATGAGATAACTCATGACTTATCGCATCAGCAAATCCTTCGAAATCGAAAGCGGCCACATTCTCTCCAAGCACCCAGGGAAATGTCGTTTCCCCCACGGCCACAGTCGGCGCGTTGAAGTGGTACTCGCTGCCGACACGCTCGACGCGAATGACATGGTCTGCGATTTCAAGGCCGTGAAGCTGGCTATCAAGGAATTCATCGACGGCTGGGACCACGCGCTCGCGCTCAACACCGACGATCCGAATTTTGCGTTTTATCAGAACCAGTACAGTGCGCGCTTAATTCCCTTCACCCACACCGATCCCACGACTGAAGTCATGGCACGGACGATCTTCGCCGAGCTTAGTCTTGCGCTCGAAAAAAACAGTCGCACGGGCGACTTCGCTATTCCAGCCGGCGTTAAAATTGAACGCGTGCGCGTCACCGAAACCAGTTCCAGTTGGGCCGAATATTCGGTTTAGGCCGTGTCTGCGAAATGATTCGCGGTGGAGCGGCAGGCCTCCGTGCCTGCCGACTGCGGAGCGCGCGCAAGCTCGCTGGCCTACGCAGACCAAGAGGTTTGAAAACACGCCCAAGTCCAAAGCTTGGTGACCGTCCGGCGCCGGCCACTTCACGCTTGGTACGCCACCAACTGAAGATCCACGCTGCCGTCATCATAGAGATCGAGCAACGCGTAGGTCGGACCGAACTCCTGATAATTCCCCTTCCACCATCCGCCGCTGACGGCGCCATTGCAAAAATAGCGAACACCCAAGTAGGACACGTCGTCCACCAGGTGGAGGTGGCCACTGAGACAGACCTTCACGTTGCGATGTTGACCAAACAAATCCTTGATCCGACGAACGTCCAAATGCATCCACGCACCGGGGACTTCCCAATTGCCGGTTTTGGCTAGATCCCCATCGAGAAACGCCGCCGCGCTCAAGATTGGAATATGGGAAAGGACACAAACGGGCACGGTGGTCGGCGTAGCCGCTAGGTCGCGAACGAGCCAGGCAAATTGCTCCTCGTCGAGCTCAGCGATGTAACCGCTCGTCTTAGCTGGCTGCATGCTGTCCAACACGACAAAATGCCAACCGGCGCGATCGAAAGAGAAATATCTTTCCTTGAGCCCGAGCCGCCGCAGAGCGAGGGATTTGCCGTAATCCGGGTCGCCCGCGAGCGCGGGATCATCGCGTCGGCTCCAGCCGAGAATATCGTGATTCCCCAGACAAATCGCATGAGGCAGCTTTACTTCGGCGCTGAATATTTTCTCCCACAGTTCCCACTGGGCCAGCACCTTTGCCTTTGGCGTATCCAGTGCATCACCGATGCAATCCCCGCCAAAAAGCAACAGGTCAGGACAATCTAACTGAGCTTGGGCGTGACGGATGGCCGCCGCCATTCCATCCGCGGCGCCTTTGATATCCGACACGTGGATATCGGTCAGATGCGCCACCCGCAGCAAACGTTTACGTCCGTCCTTGGCCAGCGCCGTCGGCATCGCAGACGAAGCACTCAACGAGGCACCTAAAATCAAAGCGCCCGCGCCCTTGAGAAACCCACGCCGCGGCAGGCCCGCAGGGGAAGAATCGGCCGAAATCATGAGCTAATCTGCCCCCGATTTTGGCATTTCTGCAAACTTCTTCTTCGCCCCCCATCGAGCCGAGATGCCAGTTTTCAACCGCTTCTCCTTCCAGTGTTGTCGACCGACCGTCCAGCTGTCATGGCTCTGCAGCGTGAATTCCCCCACCGACGAAGCGGCCATCCTCGCGCTTGAACGCCCCCACCGTGACCTCCTGACCTATTACATGCTGAGCGGGCTCGTGATTCCGCCGCTGATTCCCGTTATTCTGCCGTACCTCTATTTTCGCTATCACACGATGCGGTACAAATTCACAGAGGAAGGCATCTCGATGAGTTGGGGCATCCTGTTTCGGCGGGAGATCATCATTAACTACGCGCGCATTCAGGATATTCATATCCGCTCCAATCTCGTCGAACGCTGGCTTGGTCTGGCGAAAGTCCTGGTACAAACCGCCAGCGGTAATTCCAGCGCAGAAATGACCCTGGAAGGCTTCAAGGAATACGAAGCCGTGCGCAATTTCCTCTATTCAAAAATGCGCGGCGTGAAAGATCCCGCACACAAATCCGTCGCGTTGGCGCCAGTGACCAACACCCATGACGCGGAACTCGCCGCCGCACTCCGCGAAGTCGCCCACGAATTGCGCGAAACCCGCCTCGCCCTCCAACCCCGCCTCGCACGCACCAAGGACGCCGACCATGTTTAACTGGATTCGCCAGCAAGTCCTGTTCGCGATGCGGGTGCCGCACGAGCCTGACGCACCCTTTGGCGCACCGGGTTCCACCCGCGTTTTTCGCGCCGGGAAAAACTATTTTAAACTGCGGTTGTTTGGCTGGGCCATCGCTCAATTGCTCGTGTTAGCCGGTATTATTTTTTGGACGGTCGTATTGCTCGACATCGAGGAGGCCGCACGCGCCCAACAGCACGCCCAGCCAGCTCCCCCGCCGCCACTGACCCCGCAATCTTTCGCCGAACGAGTGACGACCGACCACCCAGCGACGACCGTAACAACACCACAAAACAAAAAGAAAAACCGCCTGCGTCTCAACGGTTGGGATGGATTTAAGCGCGCACTGGTTGAACTCGCCCTGTATCTGCCGAGCTGGGCCTTTCCCTTGATCTGGGGCATTAAGATCACCGGCTTCGTACTCTACCTGGCGCAGATTCCGATTACGTACGCGCTGCGACGCCTCGATTATGAATTGCGCTGGTACATCGTGACCGATCGCAGCCTGCGGATCCGAACCGGCCTGGTAAGGCTGCAGGAATCCACCATGAGTTTTGCGAATCTGCAGCAGGTCGAGGTCAAACAAGATCCTATTCAACGCCTGCTTGGTCTCGCCGACGTGCACGTACAATCCGCCGGTGGTGGCGGCGGAAACGAACACAGCAAATATCATAAGGCGGAAGATTCATTACACACCGGAATTTTCCACAGCGTTGAAAACGCCACCGAGATCCGCGACCTCATCCTCGAACGCCTGCGCCGCTTCCGCCAAGCCGGCCTCGGCGATCCCGACGACCACCACGACCACGCGGCAAACACCAGTACCCCACTCCGCGAGGCCACGCTCACACCCGCGACAGAATCCCGCGATGTTTCACCGATCGCTACCCTGGCCGCCGCCCGCGAAGTACTCGCCGAAGCCCGCGCGCTGCGCGCCACCCTCGCCACCGAGACGACAGGCGGTGTGGCCCACGGAACACACGGAAGGCAGAACTCAATTCTTACGTCAGAGCTGAGCACATAAAACGAAACAAGAACGTTCCGGGCCCGGATAGATTTTTCCGTGTATTCCGTGTGTTCCGTGGGCCATAAATTTTGCTGATCTGATTTCAGTCGTTTTTGCTCATGCTTTATAGTGGGAAATCGACAGCCCTACCCGCGCTTCAATTTCAACAACCGCTCTCCGGCGGCGTGCAGTGTCTCGTGCTTTTTCGCGAAATTAAGCCGCACGTACCGATGTTCCGGCGTGTGGAAAAACACGGAGCCAGGCACCGGCGCGACCCCAATCTCCTTGGTCATCCACTGTGCAAATTCCACGTCGTTCGCGTAGCCAAACGGTGAAATATCGAGCATCACAAAATACGCGCCTTGCGGCTTGGTATAACTCAATCCGGTCTGGTCGAGGTAGCCCAAGAGAATATCGCGACGAGCCGCATACTCCTGCGTGAGCTGGTCATAATAACTCGGCGGCAACTTCAGCCCGGCGACGACCGCGTGCTGCAGTGGCGCCGCCGCACCCACCGTCAGAAAATCGTGCACCTTTCGTCCTTGGGCTACGACCGCCGCTGCCGCGAAAACATACCCGAGTCGCCAACCGGTAATCGAAAAAGTCTTCGATAAGGAACTGCACATGATCGTGCGTTCCGCCATCCCCGGCAGCGTGGAAAAATACACGTGCTGGTGCGGCGCGAAAACAATGTGCTCGTACACCTCGTCCGTAATAATCCACACATCAAACTCCGCCGCGAGTGCGGCAATTTGCTCGAGCTCGCCACGCGTGAAAACTTTCCCGCAGGGATTGGAGGGATTGCACAGGACAAAGGCTTTGAGTCCGTCGGCAAACACGCGGCGCAATTCCGCCGGATCAAAGCTATAGTTTGGCGGCTGCAAACTCACATGCACCGGCTGACAACCGGTGAGAATGGCGTCAGCGCTGTAATTTTCATAGAATGGCGAAAACATTCCGATCTTATCGCCCGGATCGCACACGGTCATCACCGCCACCATCATCGCCTCGGTCGCGCCGCAGGTGATGATAAGATTTTGCTCAGGGTCGCACGGTAGGCCGGTGAATTTCGTGAGCTTCTCCGCGAGTGCCGACCGCAGCGGCGGCGCCCCCCAGGTGATGGCGTATTGATGATGGTCGCCATCCATCTCCGCCTTCGCCGCATCGAGCAATTCTCGCGGTGGATTATGATCAGGGAAACCCTGTGAAAGGTTGATCGCGCCGTGCCGTAGTGCGACCCGCGTCATCTCGCGAATAAGCGATTCAGTAAAACGGCTGGTGCGGCGGGAGGTCGTCGGCATGGGTCCAGAGCAAAACTCAAACGCCCCTCCCCGGTCAAGCCGCGGTCATGGGGTTCTCCACAGGCTGTCATCGAGGAACTTGGATTCCATGCTCGACGGGTAGGTGCGGCTTTACGCCGTGATCAGAACGTCCAATCGCGGCGTAAAGCCACTCCTGCGCTATAACCTCATCACCCACGCCATCGCCTTCGTCGCGAGCTGATCGAATGCCCGCACGCACAACTCCAGATGTTCCTCTTTGGTATCTTCAATTTTGTTATGACTAATCCCGTGCAAACTCTGCACAAACATCATGACTGTCGGAACGCCGGCTCCGCTAGTTTCAGCCGCGTCATGCAATGGGCCGGACGGCAGGCGATGCGATTTTCCGCAGGTCTCTTTAATCGCCGCATCGCAGAGTTCAATCAACGCCGGATGAAACGGGCGCGGCTCAATCTGCCAAAGGCGCTCCCACCCCACCCGCACGTTGCCCTCCACCGCAAACCGTTCACTGGCTTCCTTGGCCTCCGCCAACATGCGGGCCAGTCCCTGCACCTCGAGGTGCCGCTGATCGAGCGTGATGCGGCATTCCTCCACCACGCTTGTGACAATTCCCGGTTTCGTCGTACACGAACCGATCGTGCACACGCCACCATTGCGCTCAGCGATCCGATAAATCTCCTGACTCATTTTCCCCGCCGCCAAAAAAGCATCTTTGCGCCGGTTCATCGGCGTACTGCCCGAATGCGCCGCTTGCCCGAAAAACGTAATCGCGTGGCGCTCGACTCCGAACGTCCCGAGCACCGCGCCCAGCGGCAAATCCAAATCAAGCAACACGGGCCCCTGCTCAATATGCAATTCAAGATACGCCGCCGCATGCTTGAGTTCCACCCCGCATTCCTTGACTCGCTCAAAATCCACGCCGACTCCCTTCAACGCGTCGGGCAGGCTGACCCCCGCTTTATCTTTCAACTTTCTCGCCTCGTTCATATCGAGCTTACCCGAACACGCCGACGAGCCGAACAAACTTTTTCCAAAACGGGCACCCTCTTCGTCGGCCCAATCGACCAAGTGAATCGTGATCGGCGGCTTGCCGCCATACTGCGCGTTGATGCGCCGCAAAACTTCGACGCCCGCCATCACGTTCAAGCACCCATCAAGCCAGCCGCCATTGGGCACCGAGTCCATGTGTCCACCGATCAGCAACGCCTGATCCGATTCGCCTCGCAGCGTCGCCCAAAAATTTCCCGCGGCATCGACGTGCGTCTCTATTGGCAACCCCGCCAATTTTTCCCGCAACCACGCACGCGTCATCACCCACATCGGGGTGAAAGCCACGCGCTGCGCGCCGTGCTCATCGCAGGTGAGCGCACGCAATTCCTTCAATTCGGCAATGGTGCGTTTAGGATCGAGCGACATGAGATGATGAATTGAGACTAAGCAAATTGGCCGCCAACATCCTTTGATAGTTTATAATCATTCTGCGAGCCAACAGAACACTCCACCGGCATGGATGGCCTAGTTATTGCTTGGAAACTGCCAACTCTCCCGCAGTATTCAAACCATCAAATAACTCACCCTCGTTCCTGCAGGCGTCCGCGTGGCGGCCCTGGGAATAGCCGGCCAAGTTGACTGACTTCCCTCGCGCCCGATCGTTTTGCGCTTACGGATTCTACTCCAGTAAAACCCTCCCCTTATGCCCACGCTTGCCACGATTGTTGACGGCCTAAAACTTCCCAATCCCTTCGTCATCGGCTCCGGGCCTCCCGGCACCAATCTCAGTGTCATCAACCGCGCTTTCAAGGAAGGATGGGGTGCCGTCATCGCCAAAACCGTCAGCCTCGACGCCTCCAAGGTCGTCAATGTTTCCCCTCGCTACGCCAAGCTCCACGCGGCCAGCGGCGAGGTAATCGGCTGGGAAAATATCGAACTCATCAG
>JANYFP010000208.1 GCA_025362555.1 Verrucomicrobiota bacterium | reverse complement strand
GTGGTCGTTCATGGATAATTACGAGTGGGAGGACGGCTACGAACGCCGCTTCGGCATCGTGCATGTCGATTTCGCCACGCAGAAACGAACCCCGAAATACTCCGCGCATTATTTTTCAGCGGTCGTGGCAGCGAACCGCGTCGTCTAGTCCGGTCACTAAAAATTTCCGCCCTGAAAACTATTGGCGACCGCTGATTTAGGGATACAGCAATTTCAATCTAACCTTCCTTTCATCCCATGAAATTTACCGATGGCGCCTGGCTGTTGCAGCCAGGTGCACAAGCTCACTATCCCGCAGAAGCGCATACCGTCACTCGCGAGGGCGATGAATTGGTGGTGCACGCACCCGTGCGCCCGATTCGTCATCGGGGTGACACCTTGCAGGGACCGCTGTTGACGATCCGTTTGAGCTCGCCGATGGCTGGAGTGATCAAGGTGCGTATGGAACACTTCACCGGCACGCGCGACGCCGGTCCGCACATTCCTTTGCAGCCGCTGACTCCGCCGCAAATCGAGATCGAGCTGAATGCTGAGCTTGCGGTGTTCCGTTCCGGTGGACTGGAGGCGCAGATTAAGCGCAAGGATGGGTGGGATCTCTCATACGTCGGTGATGGGCGCTTGCTCACGCGCAGTGCTTCTCGTTACGCCGGCTACGTCCAGTGGGCCGGGCGCGGGAATTTTATGCACGAGGGGCTTTCCCTCGGTGTCGGCGAATGCGTGTACGGTCTTGGCGAACGCTTCACGGCTTTCGTCAAGAACGGTCAGGTCGTGGAGAACTCAAATAAGGACGGCGGCACTGGCAGCGACCAGGCTTACAAGGCGGTGCCATTCTATCTGACGAATCGCGGCTACGGCGTGCTCGTCAACGAAACGGGCCCGCTCTCGTTCGAGGTGGCCTCGGAGAAAGTCTCACGCGTGCAATTTTCCATCGAAGGCGAATCCCTCGAATATTTTTTGATCCACGGTCCGACCCCGAAAGATATCTTGCGCAAACTTACGGCTCTGACGGGACGGCCCGCACTGCCCCCGGCATGGTCGTTCGGGCTGTGGCTCTCGACCTCGTTCACCACGAATTACGACGAGGCGACGGTGAACAGTTTCATTGACGGCATGAAGCAGCGCGATCTGTCTGCACGTCTTTCACTTCGACTGTTTTTGGATGCGGGAGTTTGACTGGACAAATTTCGAGTGGGATCCGCGCGTGTTTCCTGATCCCGCCGGAATGCTGCAACGGCTGCACGGTCGTGGCTTGAAGGTGTGCGTGTGGATTAATTCCTACATCGGCCAGCGCGCTCGGCTTTTTGCCGAGGGTGCGGCGAAGAACTATTTCATCAAGCGGACCGATGGCTCCGTCTGGCAGACCGATCTCTGGCAGCCCGGCATGGCGATTGTTGATTTCACCAACCCGGCCGCGTGTGAGTGGTTCGCCGGGCATATCGGTCGGTTGTTGGACATGGGCGTCGACGCGATCAAGACTGACTTCGGTGAACGCATTCCGACGGAAGGCGTGGTTTATCATGACGGCTCCGATCCGGTGAAGATGCACAATCATTATCCGATTCTGTATAACGAATGTGTGTTTCGCGTGATCGAAGCAAAGCGCGGAGTGGGCGAGGCCGTGGTGTTTGCGCGCTGCGCCTATGCTTCGGGTCAGCGGTTTCCGGCGCATTGGGGCGGCGATTGCTGGTCGACGTTGGAATCGATGAGCGAATCGCTGCGCGGCGGACTTTCACTGAGTCTGTGTGGCTTTGGTTTCTGGAGTCACGACATCGGCGGCTTTGAGGGCACGGCTCCAGCCTACATCTACAAACGTTGGGCTGCTTTCGGTTTGTTGTCTTCGCACAGTCGGCTGCATGGGAGCAGCAGTTATCGGGTGCCATGGGCCTATGATGACGAGGCGTGTGACGTCGTGCGTTTCTTTACGAAATTGAAATGCAAACTGATGCCGTACCTTTGGTCGGCCGCCTTGGAGGCGCATCGTGAAGGTGTGCCCACGATGCGCGCGATGATCATGGAATTCCCGGATGATCCGGCGTGCGACACGCTGGATCGCCAGTATTTTCTCGGCGGTTCGTTGCTCGTGGCCCCGATCTTTTCGGAGCAAGGCACGGTGGATTATTATCTGCCCGCCGGACGTTGGACGCATCTCCTCACGGGAAAAGTGCAGGAAGGCGCGCGCTGGCATCGTGAGACCCACGGCTTTCTCAGCCTGCCGCTATTTGTCCGCCCCGGTTCCGTCATCGCCCTCGGGGCGCATGATGACCGGCCTGATTATGAGCACGCCGAGGGCGTCACTTTCCGCGTGTATGAACTTGCGGATGGAACGACGGCGACCTGCAGCGTGCCGACTTTGAAAGGCAAGAGCGGTGTCGGGTGCACCGTGCGACGGCACGGCCGGCAAGTGGAAGTTAAAGTGGCTGGGATCAACGGCCATACGTGGCGCCTGCAATTGGCCGGCGTGAAAACGGTCGCAGTCATGGCGGGTGCCACGATAGCGGAGCATGACCTCGGTGTGCTCATCATGCCTGCCGCCGGAGCACACACCTTGGTGCTCACATTGCCGGCGGGCGATTGATGTGATTGCCATCCGCGAAATCTTCGCCGACTTTTTTCATCATGCGACGTTTCCTTGGTTTGCTGATCATCCCGTTATTCCTCCTGGCCGGTTGCGGAACACCTGAAGTGGTGATGCAACCGGTCCCGATTGCCGGAGGAAAACTCGTTCCCATCGCTTTCGGGCCGCGTGGCCCGATCGCGGGCAAAGCAAATGGGTTTGAAGTTCTTTATGCGGCTTCGAATCCCGGGGCGGTGGCAACTCAGCTAGTCTACAAGTTTGCGTTTTCTGCGCCACCCGGAACGCAACTCAGCCGGGTGATCGTGGATGATATTTCTGACGAGCAAAACGGCCGGCTGGTCGATGATGAGAAGCCGTGGTTGGATAGTGATCGGTGGCGAACTGAGACCAAGCCCTACGACTCTAAAGATCCGCTGTTGGCCTGGGTTTACACCATTTCGCACACGATGCGGGTTTACCGTTTCACCATCACTGATAAGGCGGGGAAACAAACCGTGCTGTACCAAGTCACGGGCTATCCAGCTTACATTAAGGCAGCGATCAGAGCGACCTGGGGAGAAAAATATTAGTCGGCGTCCGGACGAAGGGCGCTTTTACTTCCACTCAAAGTGCGAACATTCGATTCCGACTGACCGTCCCTCATGCCTTCCCAGCCGACGAAGACCAAAACCAAGCGAGCCGCGACACTCGCTGATGTTGGCCGGGCGGCGGGTGTTTCCGCGATGGCCGCCTCGGCGACGCTGAATCAAGCCCGCACCTCATCGCGGATTTCGGGGGAGACGCGCGAGCGGATTCGACAAGCGGCGGTCAAGCTCAACTACCGTCCGAATATTGCCGCCCGCGCCCTCGCGACGCGTCGCATGCAAACCATCGGCGTCGCTGCGGTGGTGGATGGCGGGGAATTGAATTATTATTTTCTGGAAGTGTTCAACGGGATACTCGCCGCAGCGGCGAAGCACGAACAAAACACGACGGTTTTTTCGCTCCATAATTGGGGGGCTGATGCGGCCCGGCTGCCCGGGTTGTGCGATGGACGCATCGACGGATTAATCCTGCTCGCGCCGACGTGGACGGCACCAGAATCAGTGCGATCGGAGCACACACCCTATGTTTCCATTCACGCCAATTCGGTTTTATCGGGGGTCGCGAACATTGAAACTGATGAAGAGCAGGGCGCCTATGAGATGATCCGGTTGCTGATCGCGCAAGGTCACCGGCGAATCATGCACATCGCTGGGCCCGAGGGCTTGACCGGCACGGAGCGGCGAACCCGGGGTTATAAGCGCGCACTCTCAAGTGCGCGAATCGCGCTCGATCCCAGCTTGATTGTGCCGGCGGGTTTTAGTGCGGGCACGGCGCGCACCGCCTTGCGTCAGTGGTTGCGGCACCACCCGGGGCACCTGTTGCCCCAGGCGATTTTTTGCGTTAACGATAGCACGGCGATCGGTTGCATGGAGACGTTGGCGGAGCTCGGTCTGCGTGTGCCGGATGACGTGTCGGTGGCGGGATTTGATGATACGTTGGTCGCGCGCATCGCCATCCCGCAACTCACCTCGGTGCGACAGCCCCTGCGCGAGATGGGGGGTAAAGCGGTTGATCTGTTGTTGGCGCGAATTAAGAATCCGAATGAAGCCTCCGGAAGCAGCGCGAAATCCCTGGTTTTTCCTGTCGACCTCGTGCCGCGCGCGTCGATGGCGCCACCACCCGCCGTGGATCGGATCGTGCCGGTGTTGCGTTGAAGTCGAGCGAGAGCGGCAGTTCTGGATAATTATATTCCATGATTTTTTTCTGAACCCTTACTCCACCCCCTCCTTCATCGTCTCGTCATGAAATGTATTTTTAGTTGGTTCCGGTTGCGGCGATCACCTCGCTTTGTTTTTGCTTTTCTAATCGGTATCCTGGCTGCGCCTTGCCTCCAATTAAAGGCGAAGACTTCCAGTTGGAAGGACGCGCAGGGCACGAGTTTTCGCGGCGAGCCGATGGAAATACTGGGGCCATGGGCGCTATTCAGCACGGGCCAACGAGGTGGTCGCCGGGTGTTGTTACGCGGTTTGTCACCAGATGATTGTCGACGATTTCATGAAGAGATTTCACGCCGACCAGCGCGAGCAGCTAGTTTGGCTGGTGCGCAAGGATTGGCCACAAGCGATCTCGTCGGTCACGTGTTGCAGTTAAAAAATAAGAATTTAGTTCCGGCCGACCTCGCGCACATGCCTGAGTCTCAGCTCTTGCTGGTCTTGTTCGGCTCTCACAATGATGGCGAATCGTGGCAAATGGTGGGTGCTGATATGCAGGCCGTATTAGAACGTATCCAGCGGGTATTGCCGGGGATGATGGGGACTGTCTTCATGGGCGTCAGGCACAACGAAACGGAACATCGCGAGATCGTTACCCAAATGCGCATGCCTTGGTTAATCGCCGATCTGCACGCGGAAGCTTCAATGCGACAGCTTGAGTTGTTTGCCCCAGCCGAAGGCACGAATATGGTTCTGCTTTCCCGGGAAGGTGTGCCGTTGCTTTCCGCCCGAGCGACCGATCTCGACGCGATGCGTCAGTTCATTGACCAGTTGGTTGATATTGTCTGGCAGATCAACCCGGACAATGCCCGCAACTGGAAGGACCGGGCGGCTTACCTTGGTGCAGTTCGCCCTGTCGAGTATGCGCAATCCCACGCGGATGTTTTGCTTATCGGCAGTCCGTTGCGCGTCGATGTTTTGAGGAAATATGGTGTCACTCGGGTGTCCGCTCGACTCGAAGTAACGGCAGATGGAAAAATCGTACCGACGTTGCGTTCAACTGCTGAAGAGCTCCCCCCGGCTCTCGTTGCTCCTTTGACCGAAGCGTTGCGGCAGGCCGTCGCATTGCCGGCCATCGAGCACGGCGTCGCGGTTGCCGGCGGATTAGATTACCAGTTGGATATTCCGCCAGCGAATCCGCCGTTGGATAACGACATCCTGTGGCTCGGCAGCACGAGTTATCCGGTGTTACCCATTGACCAATGGCTTTTGCTTCGACCGATCAAAATTCCGGAGGCAGATTTCGAATCGTCCGTCGAAAGCGAAACTGCCTCGGGGACTTTGGTTTTCAAAGCGCTTAAAGTGTCAGACGCGAAAGTATCGCGCTCGGCGCAGATGAACGCATTTAATAGCGATTGGTTTACTGCCGCCGGTGCGGCGAGTGTTCAGCCTAAGGACGGCGACACTCAGAGTGTGGACGGTACAATGCTCACTTGGCAGCGGGTCAAGGCGGACCGGGGCTTTGTTAATCTGCAGACCGGAGCGACCGACCTGGAGTACACCGTCGGATATGCGTGGACGGAATTTGACGTGCCAGCTGACGGCATTGCCTGGCTGGGGCTTGGCAGTGACGACGGAGTGAAGGTCTGGCTAAACGGCGAATTGATTCATGACAAATGGGTCGCCCGTCAGAGCCGAATCGATGATGATATAATTCCGCTCAGCCTGAAGCAGGGGCGGAATAGGATTCTGCTAAAGATTCAAAATGTTAAGGCTGGATGGAGTTTTCTCTATCGAATCCGCACGGCGCCTAAGTAACGTCGCTTGGTCAAGGTTAACGGACCAAGGCTCCCCCGCAGATCACTTGATCGACCGGATTGCCGCCCAGCTCGTAGGCGAGCTGGCGTTCGTCTTTGTGGCGGAGAAGGATCAGATCGGCGCGCTGGCCGGGCTCGATGGTGCCCCGATCGGACAAGCCGAGGACGGCCGCCGCGTTGACTGTGGCGGCTACGATGGCTTCCGCCGGGGACAACCCACAGAAGCGAACGGCCAGCGCGATCGCAAAAGGCATCGAGTGAGTCGGGGACGTGCCGGGATTGCAGTTGGTCGCGAGCGCCAGGGCACCGCCGGCATCGGCGAAGAAGCCGGCGCGCGCGTACCGGCCATCCGTGTGAAATCCGGTGCAGGGGAGAATGACGCCCAACGTGCGGGATTTCGCGAGCAGCAGCAGATCGGCTTTGGTTGAGGCCTCGAGGTGATCGACGCTGCGTGCGCCGAGCCGGATCGCCTCGGGCACCATGCCCAGCGAGGTGAATTGATCGGCGTGAAGGCGAAGCGGATGGTGTTTCGACGCCTTCTCGAAAAACCGCACGCACGCCTCGACGCTCCAGGCACCCTGTTCGCAATAGGCGTCGACCGCGATGTCGGGGAATTCCTTAGAAACGGTGGGCAGCATTTCTTTCACGACCATGCGGGCGTATTCGTCGAGGTCGCCCTCGAAGGCGTGTCCAAGCAATGCGGTGGGGACGATCGTGCCAGGCCATTCGTTACCGGCGCGAACGATGGCGCGTAACATTTTCAATTCCTCTTCCGTTTGCAGACCGTAGCCGCTCTTGATTTCAACGGTGGTGGTGCCGTCTCGCAGCAAAGCGTCGAGTCGCGTTTTGAGGTGCGCGGCAAGTTGTTTTTTGGTCGCTTCGCGTACGGCGCGGATCGTGGACTGGATGCCGCCGCCCGAGCGGATAATCTCGGTGTGCGGCACGCCTTTGAGGCGTTGTTCCCACTCGGTGAGCCGGTCGCCGGCCCAGCAAATATGGGTATGACAGTCGATGAAGCCCGGCATGAGCACGCGGCCTTGGGCCTCGAGTATTTCAGTGCCGGCGGGAGCTTCGATTTTCGGGCCGACAGCGGTGATCTTGCCATCGACGATCAGCACATCTCCTTGGGGAATGATGCCGAGTTCACTGAGCTCCTTGCCGCGTCGCGGGCGACTGAGCGGAGCCTGACTCGGAGTGGCGGAATGGGCGAGGGTGAGAACGCGAGCGTTGCGGATAAGCAGAGTCATTTCATCAAAGGGGGGAGAGGGTGAGAAAATATCATGGACGGCGGGTTGGCCACAAAAACAAATTGAGCCGACATCGGGGCGTGCTGATGCACTCGCCCAATTATTGCCGCGCCATCGCTGTCGATTCCGCTGCACCTGAAATTATTTAACTGCCGCACTGTTTTCCTAAATAGGGAACGCCAAAGCACCGGCAAAGAGTAACCTAATAGGTTACTCTTTGCCGGTAGCCAGCGGGTCAGCCGGAGGTAATTTGCTGCGATATCCCACTTGGGTTGAGCGAGGAAATGGGGGAACTGATTAGGTTCCGTGGGGCTGGCCGCAAATAACGGGCAAAAAAAAGCCCGCCGGGAAGGCGGGCTGAGAAAGTGGGGTAGAGCCGTTTGTTTAGATGGCTTTCGGCAACACGACGTTTTCGAATTCTACGGCGTGTGGATGGTTGCGTTTGTCTTTGGCCACGCCGTGACGGCGACGCAGGCCCTGATCGAGTTTATCGACCAGCAGGTCGATCGCTTTGTAACACTCATCGGCTTCCACCGTGGCGTTGATGTCTGGGCCCTGGATGACGATGTGGCCCTTCGCGATGAATTGATGCTCTTTGTCATGCTTTCGGTCGCATTCGAGTTCGACCTTAATCCGGACAATATGGCCCTCATGTCGGAAGAGGCGTTCCATTTTCTCCTTCACATGGGCTTTCAGACCTTCCGTGAGTTCGAGATGAATGCCAGACACGATGACTTCGTTCGGATGATTTGTATTATTCATGGTTTTCCTTATGGGTTAACGACGCAAAGTGAACCGCGAATGAAGACTGCAATGGCTTCCCGAGTATCGCTGCCGCCGCCTTGAAGGCCGGGACATTTATTGGGAACAACCGATTCATTCGACTGGTGATTATGGATACTTTCTTCCATCCCTTTTGCAAACCTTCTTGTCGGCAAAAAACAGAAAAACCATGGAACATATCTCAGCATGATTGATGCCAGCGAAACACTGCCACCGGCGTCCGCGCCTTTGGTTGATCCCGTCGAATTGCGCTCGTGGGTGATGCTGGACGATGAGCGTCTGCTGGTCATCGATAAACCGGGCTGGTTGGTCTGCCATCCTTCCAAAAACGGTCCTTGGTCGAGTTTGGCGGGTGCCGTAAGAGAGGAGTTCAAACCTGATGCCATCCGCCTTATCTATCGACTCGATCGTGAGACGAGTGGAGTGATAGTTCTCGCGAAAACTGAAGCCATGGGGCGGCGGTTGGGAAAAGCGGTGCTGGAGAAAAAAATCGGCAAATTGTATGTCGCGTTACTCGAAGGCGAAATGCATGCTGCCGTCACGGTGGATCAGCCGCTCGGCCCCGATCCGACGGCGAACGTCACCGTGAAGCAACGCGTGGTGGCCGGTGAAGGCTCGCAGAACGCCGTCACGATTTTTCATCCCTTATTAACGCGGAATGGGTTCACTTTGGTTGGCGTGGAATTGGTGACCGGCCGGAAACATCAGATCCGGGCGCACGCCGAATGGCTGGGACACCGCGTGGTTGGCGATAAACTCTACGGGCCTGATCCCGGGCTCTATTTGGAATTTGCCTCGCAAGGTTGGACGGCGCGCCATTCGGAGTTGCTGGGAATGACGCGACAAGCGTTGCATTGCGCGGCCATTGATTTGCGGCTGACCGGATTGGATTATCTGCTGCGTGCGCCGTGGCCGGCCGACATGGCCCGCTTCGCGGAAAGAAATATGAGTCTGCCGGCGGACGAAGCCCAGCAGTTCGTCGACGCTTTCGTGACCGAGCGACTCGCGGGTGTGAAGCTTTGGGTTTGGGGACAAACGAGTGCGCCACCCGCCGCAGCGGCGGGCATGGCTTAAGCGGTGTTTTCGCAATAACCTGTCCTGCGTAACGGCAGACCTCTTTGCCGGGCGACGGCCCGGACAATCGCCCCGGCGAAGGTCGGTGGACGATCCCTGGAACACCAGCAGGAGTTAAAAGGGCATGCCGGGTTTGCTTAAACAAACAACGGTGCGTGCCTGCCAGCTTCGGCGCACGTGGGATCGCCGCGTGTACTCGGGCTAATTCCCAACCCCACAGGCACGGTGACTCGATGTATGCTGAATTTGAAGACTCGCTCACCGGCAAAATTCCTCGATCGCGGCCTGCAACACTGCGCCGTGCGTGGCGATGCGTTGGTCCAGCGGCAAGGCCGAAGCCGTCTCCGTCGTGTAGGTGAGCGTGCCGTGGAAATTTCGCAGATAGATCGCCTCGGGCCACGTTTCACGCAATAATGGATCGCTCACCGGGCGGATGATTCCCGGCTCCGCACTTTCTCGGCCGTCGATCACTGCGGCGGTCTCAATCGAGGACGTGAGTTGAGCGGCGGCAATCATCGCATTCGCCAAGGTGGGACGATTTTCCGGATTCAGTTCGTAGAGATAGAAACCGCGCGATTCCCAGTCTTCGTGAAGGCAAATTACCAAATCGAAATTTGGTTGGCGTTGCAGCCATTTGACGTGGGCTTTGACCTCAGCACTGGCCGGCTCCTTATAATCGCGATTGAGATCGGCACGCGCATGATTTTCACGCGTGGCTTGCAGGAATCCGGTGGGGTTGATCAGCGGGCAAATGAACCAAGTGCAGCGCGGCGTAAAGAACCCTGAGTTCATCAGGTGCAGGAGGGCGAACGGTGGCGCCGGTTCATCGCCGTGGATGCCGGCGGACAAATAGACCCGTGGACGCTGACCCCGGGTGCGTTTGGTGTATGCGGCCAGCGGGTGTCCGTGAATTTCACCGTAAGACTCCGCTTTGAACCCGGCCGTGCGCGCTGCGGCCTCAAATTCGCGGGTAAATTGAGTGGGATTCAGCGGAGTGACCGGTGGCATGGGTAAGGGTGAGTTGATTCTTTGACACGATGATCAGAATTTACACGATCGCCAGTTCCTCGACGTCCAGTCGTCTCATTAATTTTGCCACCACTGCTCAATTCTATGTCACAGGTTCGCGTTCGTTTTGCTCCCAGTCCAACCGGTTTTTTCCACATCGGCAGCGCTCGTACCGCGTTGTTCAACTGGCTTTATGCCCGGCACACAGGCGGGAAATTTATTTTGCGTATCGAGGACACCGATCAGGCGCGCAACAGCGAGGAATTCCTCAAGCTGATTTACGACAGCATGACCTGGCTCGGGATGGATTGGGACGAGGGTCCAAATTCCAACGGGGTGGGCGAGCGCGGTGATTTTGGTCCGTATCGTCAAAGTCAGCGGGCTGACATTTATAAACTCTATCTGCAGAAACTCCTCGATGCCGGGCGGGCTTACGAAAAAGACGGCGCGATCTGGTTCAAGATGCTTGGCGAGCGATTCAAGGTTTATGACGATCACCGCAAGAAGGAAGTCGAGAAGGTTAAAGCCGCGCCCGTCGTGATCGATGATCAGATTCGCGGGAAAGTGGAGCGCGCCGAGGACGAGGATTTTGTTATTTTCCGGTCCGACGGCAATCCGGTGTTTCATTTCGTGAACGTCGTGGACGACATCACGATGAAAATCACGCACATCATTCGCGGCGAAGATCATCTTTCGAATACCAGCAAACACGTCCGGCTTTATGAAGGTTTCGGCGTCACGCCGCCGGTGTTTGCGCATATTCCACTCATTTTGAAGTCGCCCGAAATGGGCCAGGGCAAGATGAGTAAGCGCGACAAAGGCGCGTTGATTGAGGAATATCGCCAGAGATATTTTCTGCCTGAGGCGATCGTG
>JANYFP010000206.1 GCA_025362555.1 Verrucomicrobiota bacterium | reverse complement strand
GCCCTCACCCCACTGGTTTGGCTCATCGCGGTAAATGCCTCGCGGGGTGAGGGCACCCCGCCCACAGTTTTCGAGCGACTACTGGTAGAATCTAAAGGTCGGCGCTACTGACCGGCAAAAAATTCCGGGAGCAATCGCCAGAACTCTTTTGCCAGCACTTGCTTCACTTCGGTCAGGTCCAGGGCGTGCCCGAGTTCGAGTTGCATTGAAGTTACTGTGCCGTCGGTGATGCCGCAGGGGACGATGCCGCCGAACGGCTTAAGATCGGGGTTCACGTTGAGGGCGAAGCCGTGGTAGGTCGTCCATTTTTTGACGGCGACTCCGATGGCGGCGACTTTGCGGGTGCCGAGCCAGATGCCGGTCTTTCCAGTGCGGCGGTCGGCGGCGAGGCCAAAGGTTCCGACCGCATTAATTAAGACCTGCTCAATAAGTCGGAGGTAGGCGTGTAGGTCTTTGCGCGGGGTCAGATTCACGATCGGGTAGCCCACGATTTGCCCCGGGCCGTGGTAGGTGATGTCGCCACCGCGGTTGCTTTGAGTCACAGTGATACCGCGCTGCTGCAGTTCTGTGGCATCCCAAATCAGGTGATCAATGGAATCCTTGCGCACTCCCAAAGTGTAAACCGGTTCATGTTCCGTAAACACAAGCGTGTCGCCACATTCTCCGGCGTTGCGCCGCTCGACGAGCTCAGTCTGGCGCTGCCAAGCGGCCTCATACGCGGTGCGGCCCCAATCAATCGTCGGAAGTTCAGGGTTGGGCGGATTCGTCATGGCAAGACTCGGACCTTGCGACGGAGGAAACGTGGGCACAAATATATTCAATGCCGGTCTTGTCCCTTGGACTAAATCTCGCTCAACTTCATTCCTCATGACTATTTCCCGATCCATTCGCGCTGCTCTTGTCGCGGCTTTTATTTCCCTCGGTGCAACGTTGGCCCAGGCACAGCAGACGGTGCAAACCTGGTTGATGTTGAACCAGAATTCGCAGGAAACTTTTTTCGTCACCGATCCGGCCGAGCAAGTCCGCCTCACCCGGGCGGGTTGGAAGGTCAACGGTACCGCCTATCTGATGGCGAAAGCCCAGCCCAATACGTCCGCGATGCAGCGTCTCGTCAAAGGCTCGTCGCATGGCACCGATCGCATTTTCGCCATTACCACAGAGCAGTCGATCGCGGCAGTCAAAGCGGGCTACACGAGTGAAGGCGTCCTCGGTCAGGCTGCGGCCACCCCGTTAACGCCTGCGTTGATTCCGGTTTATCATTTTGTGAAGGATTCGATGAACCTCTGGTTGATCGACAAAGCGGATCAGGCTTGGGCCGAGAAGGCTGGTTGGACCCTCAAGGGCGTCGCTTTCTGGCTTTGGTCAAAGCCTTCCTCTTAAATAGCCGGCTATCGGGCGGGCTTATCTTAACGGGTGCTACACCGCAAAGCGTGGTTCGGGTGTGCGCCCTCGGCTGCAACAGAAAATCCGGCTGCAGTTTTCTTTAAAATACTCTGATCGCGCCGAAGCCCTGGCGCAGACGGGGCGCACCACGGGTTTGGTTCTTTAGCGACGGATTCCGGCTGCGAAAAACGGAAACCATAATTTCCAATTGCCCCCGGCCCTCGGGCCTCCAAGCCTGCGCAGTTCCATGAGCGACCTTCATCACGATATTTCCCACGATCAATACGCTGTCCGAAGCAAGAAGCTGGAAGAAATGCGCGCCGGAGGCTTCGATCCTTTCCGCGCCAACGCCCAGCAGACGCATTTTTCTGCGGAAGCCCTGAAGGCGCATGTCGATGGGCAGGATAATACAGTGTCAGTGAAAGTCGCCGGCCGCCTCGTCGTCATTCGCGACATGGGGAAAAGCCAATTCGTCAAGATCCTTGATCAAGAGGGCCAGATCCAACTTTACGTGAAGAAAGACGTGATCGGCGATGAACCCTACGCCGCTTTTAAGAAGATCGATCTTGGTGACATCATCGGGGCCGAAGGTACGCTTTTCAAATCCAAGACCGGTGAAGTCACCGTGCGGGTGGAAAAATACACGCTCGTCTCAAAAGCACTGCGTCCCTTGCCCGAAAAATGGCACGGTTTGACGGATTCCGAACAGGTCTATCGCCAGCGCTACCTCGATCTGATCGTGAATCCCGAGTCGCGGGCGCGGTTGATGATGCGCAGCCGGATTGTTGCCAGCATTCGTCAGACGCTCGCCTCGCGCAAATTTATTGAAGTGGAAACGCCCGTGCTTGAAGGCGTCGCCGGCGGCGCCGCGGCCCGTCCGTTTGTCACGCATCACAATGCGCTCGGCTCCGATTTTTATCTGCGCATCGCGCTCGAATTGCGACTCAAGCGACTGCTTGTCGGTGGCTACGATCGCGTGTTTGAGATCGGTCGCATCTTCCGCAACGAAGGTGTTTCGCGGAAGCACAATCCTGAGTTCACGATGCTCGAGGTTTACCAGGCTTACAGTGATTTTCAGGGGATGATGGAGCTGATCAAAGCGATCTTCCATGATCTCTGCCGCGAAGTCATCGGGACATTCGAGATCAAGCATGCGGCGAGTGGTGAGATGATTAATTTCGCCGGCGACTGGCGCACCGTGCGCTATTTCGATCTGATCGATGCCGCCGTTGGCTTCAAACTCAGTGAACTGCGCAGCGCCCCGGATTACGCCGCTCGTGCGACCGAAGCCGCGAGAACGCTCGGCCTCGACATTCACTCCGGCTGGCAGCCGTTCGAGATCGTGAACGAAATTTTCTCCAAGAAAATCGAACCCACGTTGATCCAGCCGACCTTTGTCACGCATCTCCCGAAGGAGCTTTGTCCCCTGGCCAAGTTGAATCAGGAAGATGCGGGACTCATCGATGTGTTCGAGCTTTGCATCGGCGGCATGGAAGTCGCGCCCGCGTACTCGGAGCAGAACGATCCGTTCGTGCAGCGCCAGATGTTCGAGCAGCAAGCTGGCGAGGAACAACAAAAGATGGATACCGATTTTCTGCTCGCGCTCGAACACGGCATGCCGCCCGCCGGTGGCATGGGTGTGGGCATCGACCGCCTGTGTATTTTGCTCACGGGGGCTGAGAGCATTCGCGACGTGATTCTGTTTCCGTCGTTGCGTCCGTCGGACGCAAAATAACGAATGACGAATGATAAATGACGAACTGAGGCCGCCTTCTCTTCCTCCGTTATTCGTCATTCGAAATGAGTCATTTCTGATCATGCCCTGGCCTGTCTACCTCGCGCTGAAGCAACTTTTCCCCTCGGGGCGGGTGTCGTTTTTCACCGTGATCGCGACGATGGGAATCATGTTGGGCGTCACGATCATGTTGATGGTGACAAGTGTCATGGGCGGTTTCGGTTATCAGATCGGCCGGATGATCGTCGACACGCAGGGCGAAATTCAGATCACGGCCTCGACGTTGATCGACGCCAAGAAAGCGGTGGAAATTGAGAAAGTTCTTTCGGCCACGCCCGAAGTCGTGGCCTCCGCGCCCTACGCTTCCGGAGTCGTCATGCTGGAATACGGCAAGACGCCGGCGTTTCCCACGATTCAGGGTTTCTCGTTTGATCGCATGAAGGAAGTTCTCCCGCTGCAGCGCTACCTCGTCGCAGGTACGCTGGATGACGTGGATGACGATTCCGTGATTTTAAGTGTTCTCCTGGCCCGTGCGCTTGGGGTGGATGTCGGCGATAAGGTCAGTGTGTATTCCCCTTTGATGATGGAACGGATCAAGCAGAACGATGTGCTGCTCCCGCGCGAAGTCCGCGTCGCAGGCATTTTCCAGATTGGGCACCAGCAACTCGACAGCTCCACCGTGCTCTGTTCGCTGCGCCTCATGCAGGATCTTTACGGACTCGATCAACGCGTGCACGGTTACAATGTTCGCTTGAAACCCGAGGCCAACGTCGAGGCGGTCGCGGTGAAGTTGGAACACGATCTGCCGCTGGGGACGCGCGCACTCACCTGGTTCGAAACGAATGCCGAGTTTCAATCCATCGTGACCTTCGAGCGGAATATGATTTTTTTCCTGATGACTTTCATCATTCTCGTCGCTGCATTTTCGATCACCAGTTCGCTCCTGATGGCGGTGGTGCGCAAGACGCGTGAGATCGGCTTGCTCGGGGCGATGGGCGGACGGGCGCGCGACGTGGCGCTTTGCTTTTGCGTGCAAGGTCTGCTCCTCGGCACGGCCGGCACAGGGCTGGGATTGGGGCTGGGATTCACACTGCTGCATTACCGGGACAACCTCGTGCATTTCATTGCCCGCTGGAGTGTGGGGCAGGAGACGTTTGTGAAGTTCTATCAATTTAGCGCTTTGCCGGCGCACACGGTGACGAAGGACGTGGTTTCGATTATTGTTTTTTCCCTGATCGCTTCGACGCTCGCCGGCCTGATTCCCGCGTGGCGCGCTGCCCGCCTGAAACCCGTGGAGGCCCTGCGCAATGAGTGATTTCAAAATTCATCGGGCAGGGTGCAAACTCCGCTTCACGCCATTGGCATGCGCGGTTGTGACATATTCCAAATGTAGGTCGGGGTTTATCCCCGACAT
>JANYFP010000192.1 GCA_025362555.1 Verrucomicrobiota bacterium | reverse complement strand
GAATGGTGGCGGTACGAAAATGGCGGAGACCGTGGCCCCGGTGGCTTTGGCGGCTTCGGCGACGGAATTGAAGATCGGCACCTTGTGGCCGGCGTGCTCAAAAAATTGGCCGCCTTTGCCAGGTGTGACGCCAGCGACAACTTGCGTGCCGTAGTCGAGGGAGAGTTTGGCGTGGCGCCCACCGAAGTCGCCGGTGATGCCTTGGACCATGATCTTGGTGGTGGGAGTGATGAGAATGGACATGGGAGAATGGGAAGTTGAGAGAGGAGAGTTTAGGGTTGAGAGCTTTTTTGAATGGTAAGAGTTCAGCGGGTATTTTGTTTGCCCCTCAACGCTCAACATTCAGCTCTCAACTGCTGGCTACGCCACGAGCTTGACGATCTTCTGGGCGGCATCGGCCATCGTATCGCCCGCGACGAGCGCGAGGCCGGAGGCGGCGAGAGTAGCTTTGCCGGCGAGAACGTTGTTTCCTTCCAGTCGAACAACGAGGGGTAGTTTAAGACCGGTTTCCTTGACCGCCTCGACGATGCCGGTGGCGATCACGTTGCAGTCCATGATACCGCCAAAAATGTTAACGAAGATTCCCTTCACCTGCGGATCGCCCAGAATGATTTTGAACGCTGCGACGACCTGATCCTTTGATGCACCACCGCCGACATCCAAGAAGTTGGCCGGGCTGCCGCCGTAGTGTTTGATGATGTCCATCGTGCTCATCGCGAGACCGGCGCCGTTGACGAGGCAGGCGATGCTGCCGTCGAGCGCAATGTAGCTGAGGGAGAATTTGGAGGCTTCGATTTCCTTGGAGTCTTCCTCGTTGAGATCGCGGAGCGCAACAATCTCGGGATGGCGGTAGAGTGCGTTGGAGTCGAAGGATACCTTGGCGTCGAGGGCGAGGACTTCGCCGGTCGGAGTGGTGATCAGGGGATTGACCTCGATCATGGCTGCGTCGGTCGCCCAGTAAGCGTTGTATAAATTGCGGATGAGCTTGGCGGCGTTTTTGGATTCCACGCCAACTAGGCCGAGCTTCGTGGTCAGCTCGCGCACTTGAAAATCAGCGAGACCGTACGCGGGATCGACCAGGACTTTGAATAGTTTTTCGGGCGTATTGTGCGCGACGGTTTCGATGTCCATGCCGCCTTCGGTGGAGGCGACGATGACGGGCTTCGAGCTGGCGCGGTCGAGGAGGATGGCGAGATAGTATTCCTTTTTGATGTCGCTCGCGATCGTGAAGTAGATGGTCTGCACCTTGCGGCCGGCAGGGCCGGTTTGCGCCGTGACGAGGGTATTGCCGAGCATCTTACCGGCGATTTCCTTGGCGTCGGCCTTGGTCTTGCAAAATTTTACGCCGCCCTTGTAGCCGTCGGTGAACGTGCCTTTGCCCCGGCCACCGGCGTGGATTTGGGATTTCACCATCGTTGGCCCTTCAGGCAATTGCGCAAGAGCGTTGATAAACTCTTCGGGGGTGGTTGCGACCGCGCCCTTGGGGACAGGTACACCGAATTTTTCGAAAAGTGCTTTGGCCTGATACTCGTGAATGTTCATTTGGTAAAAAGTGAGGACCGCAATTTAGCCACAAAGAGTTGGGGAAAGACACAAAAAAGCGTGGAGTTGCGCGCCGTCGTGGTCAAATTAGCCGTGGGATATGCGATATTAGCGGGAGGCGCAGGACGGGATTGCGTTCACTGGCTCGGCTGACAGCATCAGGGGATGGAATCGCATGAGGTGCTCAAGGAGGTGCTGAAGAAAACCAGCGCGAAACAAATTTCAGCCGACATGGGCTTATCGTTGTCGTTGATTTACAAATGGGCGGAGCCGCCTGTGGATGAAACGGGGAGTGGCGCGAACAACCCGCTCGATCGGATTGATCAACTGCTGAAAATTACGAAAGATGAACGGATCGCGCAATGGGTCTGTGAGCGGGCCGGCGGTTTTTTTATCACCAACCCGAAGGCCAAGCCGCACCCTTACCAATTAATTCCTTCGACCAACAGTATCGTTCAGGAATTTGCCGATATGCTGGGGGTGATCGCTGTGGCGGCCTCCGACAACACCATCACGGCGGATGAAGCCAAGGCGATCCGTCGTCGTTGGGAGAATTTGAAATCCGTCACGGAAGGATTTGTTCATCAGTGTGAGGAAGGGAATTTCGGATCGATCAAGGATCTGGCACCGAAGTCCGTAGTTTAGGCAGTGTCTGCGGATCAATCGGTGAATCAAGAGTAGCCACAGGCTTCCGGGCTTGTGGGATTACGGTGCGATAGGGTGGCACGTGCGTCGCGGGATGAGGGGCGCCCCGCCCACGAGTTATCATCACCAAATCGCATCCGATAGCGTTTTTGAGGGAGCCTTGCGCGGGTGGGATACCTCGCTAAAAGTGGACTGGTCTGAGGTCGTGGTCTTCGCGGATGAATACGTCGGCCAGGGTGTAAAAATTTTATGACACCAAAGATCCGGGGGGCTGGCAGAAGACCTGCTTTGGTGGAGTTGTTATGGATTCGCCTCGTTGGATTCCAGCGGACGGGTTCATGAAATTACCAACATACAAAACCTACTGAACTCATGACCAAGAATACATTCAGACTCGCCGGCGGGGCCGTTGCCCTCCTCGCACTTGCTGCGACGACCTTCGCTGATCTTAAGGTAAACGATAACATTTCCGTGAACGGATATGTGGTCGGATCTTACAGCTTAACAGATTTCTCCGGCGCTGGGAGCATGCATAATTATCTTAAAGTCGGTGCACCCTTGGCCAATGCGGATGCCGCGAAGCTCGGTGTACTCGCCACTTCCGGGGCGTTTTCAGCTTACGGCAGCATTCTCTATCTGCCAGGCGCCGCCAACGATGCCGGCTTGCTTGATGCCTACGTAACTTACGATACCGGTGCTGGCTTCAAAATCACCGGTGGTAAATTCCTCAGCTACCTCGGCTACGAGGCGTTTGATCCCATCAACATGGCGCAGCTCACCTACGGTGACACGATTTTCGCTGTTCCAGCTTATCACACCGGGGCCAAAGTTGATTACTCCTCCAAAACCTTTTCCGCCGGTGTCGCGGTCGTTGATTCTATCTTCTCTGGAGCCAATGGTTTCTTCGAAGGTGATCGCGAATACAGCGATGACGTCGGCGTCGAGGCGATGGTCACGTACACGGGCGTCGATAAGTTGACTGTGTTCGCTGGTATCGCGACCGAGAACACCTACAAAGCGGCGAGCGATTTGTTCATCTTCAATCTCTGGGCCAGCTACGCGGTGTCGGATGCGGTCACCGTCGCGGGTGAATATATTAACCAGAAAGATTCGATGGACGGCTGGCTGGCCTTCGTAAGCTACAAGTCCTCCGACAAAATCTCGACCGCGTTTCGCGTGAGCGGCGTGAATTGGGATGCCGGCGGCCATGATACGAAGTACACCGTCGCTCCGACCTACACGATTGATAAAAATCTCTCCTTGCGCGCTGAGATTTCCCTGAACCGTGGATCGACTGGCGACTACACGTTCTACGGCGTGCAGGCCGTCTTCAAGTTCTAGTTTCTGCTTCGGTTGTTTTACGGTGACGGGCGGCTTGCCATAGGCCGCCCGTTCTCGCGCCGACTACGGAGTCCGGCGCTTTTTCCCCTCTCTCCGTCTCCCTCTACCTCTTTCGCGAGACGGTTGGCCACACTTTGCCCAATCGCCTCGTGCAGCATCCCACACCCTCCCAGCTATGATCACGAAAATCACGAAACTGTTCGGCGTCGGAGCCCTTGCTCTGAGCGCTTTGGTCGGATCCGCTCACGCGGCCGATACGGTCAAGGTCGGCGTTCTCCACTCCCTCAGCGGTACCATGGCGATCAGCGAAACGTCGCTGCGCGATGTCCTGCTTTTTGCCTTCGATGAAATCAACGCCAAGGGTGGCGTCCTCGGCAAGAAAATCGAACCCGTCATCGTCGACGGTGCCTCCAACTGGCCGCTCTTCGCCGAAAAAGCCAAGCAGCTCCTCGAAGAAGACAAGGTTGCCGTAACTTTCGGTTGCTGGACTTCGGTCAGCCGCAAATCGGTGCTGCCGGTTTACGAAAAGAATAACGGTCTGCTCTTCTACCCCGTGCAATACGAAGGTCAGGAAGAGAGTCAGAATGTGTTCTACACCGCTGAGGCCGTCAATCAGCAGGCCACGCCTGCCATCGATTATCTCCTCAAGCAGGGTTACAAGAAATTCTATCTGATCGGTACCGACTACGTTTATCCGCAGACCACGAATCTCGTGCTCCTGGAATATCTCCAGAGCAAGGGCGTGGCGCTGGAAAACATCGGTGGCGGTTTCAAGAAGGACGAATCCGGCAAGATTATCTCCGCCGGCAAATACACACCATTCGGACACACCGATTACCAGCAGATCGTCGCTGAAATCAAACAGTTCGCCGCTGGCGGCAAGACAGCTGTCGTGAGCACGCTCAATGGCGACACCAACGTTCCGTTCTTCAAGGAATATGCCGCCGCTGGCCTTTCCGCCGAGACCGCTCCCGTGGTTTCCTTCTCGATCTCCGAAGACGAATTCCGCGGCCTGCCCGCGAAACAACTCGTTGGCCAACTCGGCTGCTGGACCTATTTCGAGTCCATCAAGAGCCCGGCGAACAAAGCATTCGTTGCCGCGTTCCAAACCTGGCTCAAGGCCACGCCGGTTTCCGGCATCGTCAAGGAAGGCCGCGTCACCTGCTCACCCATGGTGCTCAGCTATGATGGCGTTTATCTCTGGAAGGCCGCCGTCGAGAAAGCTGGTAGTTTCGATGTCGATAAGGTCCGCGCCGCTCTGAAAGCCGGAATCTCCTTCGACGGTCCTGGTGGCAAAGTCACTACGCAGCCCAATATGCATCTCACGAAGAATGTCTT
>JANYFP010000172.1 GCA_025362555.1 Verrucomicrobiota bacterium | reverse complement strand
AAAAAAAGGCCGCAGATTGCTCTGCGGCTTTTTTTTGAGAGAGGAAGATTACTTCTTCAGTTCGACGAAGTCGACGCGACGATCTTTCTGCCATTCGGCGTCGCCACCGGTTTGTTTCGAATCGATTGAACCCTTCGAGAGGGTTTCCAAGCGATGCGCATCAACCCCGAGGGACTCGAGATATTTCTTTACCGCGTTCGCGCGACGGTCGCCGAGCCCGAGATTATATTCAGCGGTACCACGCCAGTCGCAATGACCGACCATGACGAGATTCTTGCCGGCGTTGTCTTGCAGCCACTTGACCGCAGCCTGCAATTTAGGGCGTTCAGCCTGGGCAACGGCCGAGCGGTCGAGCGCGAAATAGATCGGCTCAACGACGCTATGGTTTTCGTCCACCGTGCCGGCATTCAGATCGCGGCTCTGCAGAGCGGTGCCATCACTGGGCAACGCGACCGCCTCGGGATTCACTCCGTCCCCGGGGCCCATGGCCGTTGTCGACGGATTAGGGCGAACCGGCTTCTTCGTGCAAGCCGTGAGAAATAGAGCGGAAACGGCCAGTGCTAGACCGAGGAATTTGGAAACATGCTTCATGATTTTCAGAAAAGAGGATGGTCGTGTTTATTAAATAAAGGCCAAGGGCGCGCAAGAACGAAACTTACGCCAGTGCACCAATTACCACGATTGGACGCGATGATCGATCAGACCGATCTCCAGTGAGTACCGGGTGAGGCTGGCGACGTCGTGGAGATTGAGTTTGCGCATCAGGTTCGTGCGGTGGTTATCCACGGTTTTCACACTGATGGTGAGCTTCTGCGCGATATCCTTCGTGCTGTTGCTTTCGGCGACGAGCTTCAGGATTTCGCGCTCGCGCTCCGTCAGGCAATCCAAACTTCCGGTCGGGCTATTGTTCGCCACCACGTTGCGCAGCAGAGCGGCGACGCCGGGGCCAAAGTACGTGCCACCGTTGGCGATTGTCTCGAGGCCTTTCTTGAATTCCGTCAGACCGGCGGTCTTCTCGACGAAGCCGTGGGCACCGGCGCCGAGCATCTCGCGCACGAGGGCCGGACTTTCGTAGCCGGAAAAAATCAACACCCGGGTGTTTTTCAACTGCTTGCTGATGCGTCGCAGAATATCCACGCCGCTCAGACCGGGCAGGCGTGCATCCAGCACGAGTAAGTCAGGCTTGAGTTCCAAACACATGGCACAGGCTTTCAAGCCGTCTCCGCATTCGCCGACGATTTCGTAGGCGGAGTCGATTCGCAGGATCTCTGCGAGCATTTCGCGGATCGCCGTTTGGTCTTCAATAATGACGATGCGCTTGGTTTGGGTAATGGTTTGCACGGTAAGAGGGTCGATCGTCCAAGTGGTTACTATGACGGAACGGTGTGGGGTGCCCGGAGAAACTCAACCTTAGTTTCCGCAAAAAACGCGCTCCTGAGGGAATGTATCTAGCTGGTGGGTCGACCGGGATTCGAACCCGGAACCAACAACTTAAAAGGATGCTGCTCTACCATTGAGCTATCGACCCCAGCTAAAGGGAGGAGTGGAGATAATTTTTCCCTTCGCCGGCAAGGCAAGTTTTATTTACGATTAACCGCAGATCATTAGAAAAAATACGCTGGCATTGACCAAACGTCCCAGACTAACACAGCCTAGCCCTCAACTCGTATTATTCGTGGGAACAATCCTTAAATTTCCGGATCAGAATGAGCCTGATCCTATGACAGCAAAAGCCCAAGAAGTAGCCTTGGATCGCCTGCTGGTGGACCGCTTTAAGGGCGGGGACCCGACGGCGTTCGACCAACTCGTCACCCGTTACTGGGCGCGGATCTACGCGATGACCAATCAGCTCCTGCGTAATCAGCAGGATGCCGAGGAGGTAACCCAGGATGCTTTTATCCGCGCGCACCGTGGTTTGGTTAATTTTCGGGGCGATTCCGCGTTTTCAACCTGGCTTTATCAGATCGCGACCAATCTGGCCCGTAATCGCTATTGGTACTGGTGGCGCCGCAAGCGCGATAAATCCGTTTCATTTGACGCTCCGGTCAGCGGAGACAATGAAACCACGCTCGCCGAGCTGATTCCGAGCGAGCAGGAGACGCCCGAGGATGCCACCGTCACCCAGGAATTCGTCAACCGGGTCGCCGAGTGCATGGAACTGCTTAATGAGAAGCACCGGGAAATCCTGATTTTGCGCAACGTCCAAAACCTTTCGTATGAAGAAATCGCCGAGATCCTCGGCATCAGCGTCGGCACTGTTAAAAGCCGGATTGCTCGCGCCCGCGAAAGCCTGCGCGAAAAACTGGGAGGAGAATTTCAGCCATGAAAGACGACCGTTTCATTGAATTGGTAAACCTTTACATCGACCGGCAAATCACCGGCGAAGAGACCGCAGCGCTCGAAGCCGAAATCCAGGCTAGCCCCCGCCGCCGTGCCGTGTACCACCAATATTGCCAAATGCATCGGGCAACTTCGCTCGTGTATGAGAGCTTCCGCAGCGAAACTGCGGGTCAGACGACCGAAGGCGTGGCGGCCAAGGAAAATATTGCGCGCTTCGAGCCCCAACCCAGTCGCCGTCGGACGCCTTGGGCTTACTATGCCACCGGTCTTGCGGCCGCCTGCGTTGCCTTGGTCTTCGCCCGCATTAGCGCGAATAAACCAGTGCCGCAAACTATCGCGGCTACGGCCACTCCCGCCAAGCAAACGGTCGCCGTGGCTGCAGTCCAGTTGCCAGTCACCGCTGCCCCGGTTTCAGTCAGCGTCGCTCAAGTTGTTCCCGCGAGTGTTCGGACGAACACTCTGGTCGCAGAGCAGGACTACGCCGCGATGCTCGCGGCAATGCGCAAGGAAGAACAGCGCGCGTTCGCCAACGGTCAAATCCAACCGAGCCGGTCCTCGTCTCTCTTTGAAGACGGAATATTCGATTCACAGCCCGCCAGTTCATCGCATGGTTTCAAAAAGAAGCCAACGGCCGCCCAACAATCCGAGTTCGCTGCGTTCCAGTTTCAACGCTGAAAATCGCGTCCACGAAGGACTTCAATCAGCTCTAAAACCCGGCCTATCAGCCGGGTTTTTTTGTCATACAAATAGTGCGGGGTGAGGGCACCCGCCCACCAAGAGAGGCCGTTTCGGACAGAACCTTTTACTTAAACCGGATCAACCCAGGGCTTTCTTAATCAGAGCTTCAGTCGAAGCCGCTGGGCCAATCGCGACACAGGCCTGGCGGACAGATTTATCCGCATCGGCCGGCTTGTAGCCTAAGGCAACCAAGGCCATCACCGCGTCGCGGATCTTATTCTCAACCACCACCGGCGCACCAGCGGACGAACCGATCGGCGTACCGGCGGCCGGGCTCAAATCGAAGGGACTTAATTTATCGCGCAGCTCCATGACCAAGCGCTCGGCGGTTTTTTTGCCAATGCCGGGACACTTGGCGAGCAAGGCGACATCGCCCGCGACGATCGCGCTTTTGAGCGTAGCGAGGGAAAGTTTGCTCAACACACTCAACGCCATTTTCGGACCAACGCCGGTGACTTTCTCGACCAGCAAGCGGAAAAAATCGCGTTCTTCCTCAGTGGCGAACCCATAGAGCGTCTGCGAATCTTCGCGATAAACGGCGAGGGTGTGAAGTTTCGTGGCCTGTCCGGGCTGGGGGAGTCGCTCGGCCGTCGTAACCGGAATATGCACTTCGTAACCAAACCCGCCCGTCTCAATGATGGCGTGAAGGGGAGTGGCCGAGACAAGAATGCCCGAAATACTGGTGATCATTTCAAGCCAAGCACGTCCTGCATGTCGTACACGCCGGGCTTTTGTTGGGTGACCCAATGCGCCGCACGGACGGCGCCACGAGCGAAAATGGCCCGGTCACTCGCTTTGTGGGTGAGCTCGATGCGCTCGCCGAGTGCGGCATAAATTACGGTGTGATCACCGATCACATCACCGCCGCGAAGAGCGTGAACCCCGACTTCATTCGCCTGACGCTCGCCGGTAATGCCCGAGCGGCCGTGGCGCAAAGCCGTGCTGTCGAGTTTGCGTTCTTCCAAAATAATTTCCAGTAAACGCGCCGCCGTTCCACTGGGCGCGTCTTTCTTAAAGCGGTGGTGCATCTCAACGACCTCAGTGTCATAATCGACTCCGAGAACCGCCGTCGCCCGACGCGTCAGCGCAAAAAGCAGATTCACGCCGACTGAAAAATTTCCCGCCCAGACGCAAGGCACCTTCGCGGCGAGTTGCAGGAGCGCCTGTTTGTCGGCGGCGTTGTGTCCGGTGGTGCCGATGACCACAGGTTTATTGCGAGCAATGGCCAATTCCAGCAGCGAGTGGGTCGCCCGGTGCGAACTGAAATCGATGATGACATCACAACCGTCGACGACCCGAGCCGGATCATCACCGGCATCCGTGGCCGCTGCGATGATGGCATTCAGGTCGGGAGCCACGCCGGCAATGGCCAGGCCCATACGCCCGCGCGAACCGTTGAGAAGAATCTGGAGGGCCATGGGAAATTAGGCGTGGTAGGCGGCAAGCGTCGCGAAGAGCGACTTACGGTTGGCGGCACTCAAATTACAGAGTGGCAGGCGCACTTCTTCGGAACTGATGTGTCCCGCTTGAGCCAGGGCGGCTTTCATCGGCACGGGGTTCGATTCGATGAAAAACGCTTTGAAGAGCGGATAAAGTTTCCGATGAACCGCGCCGGCTTTGCGAAAATCATTCGCCAGAGCGAGCTTGGTCATCTGCGTGATTTCACGCGGAATATAATTGGAAACAACGCTGACCACGCCCTTGGCTCCCACCGCCATAAAGGGAAGGGTCAGGCTGTCATCGCCACTTAAAACCGTGACGGCGTCACCCATCGTCCGAATAATTTGATCAACGCGATCCACGCTGCCGCCGGCTTCCTTGATGTGGGCGACGTGGGGGAATTTCGCCCGCAAACGCTCAATGACATCGACGCTGATTTCCACCCCGCAGCGACCAGGAATGGAATAAAGCATCAACGGTTTTTCCGTCGCCTCAGCGATCGCGGCGAAATGTTGATAGATGCCTTCCTGGGTTGGCCGGTTATAGTAGGGGGCCACGAGCAGCATGCCATCTGCGCCAGCGTCGTCGGCCGCGCGCGTCATGGCGCAGGCTTCCTTCGTGGAGTTGGAGCCGGTGCCTGCAATCACGGGGACGCGGCCCCGCACGACCTCGATGGTGGAACGGATAATCTCGAGGTGTTCCTCGTTGTCCACGGTAGGGGATTCGCCGGTGGTGCCGACGGGAACCACGCCATCGATGCCGCCCTTGATTTGCAGCTCGATGAGGTGGCGCATTTCAGCATAGGCGACAGCACCGTCTTTGAACGGTGTAACGAGGGCGGTGTAGGTGCCAGTGAAGAGGCGGCGGCGTTTCATGAGATTGTTACCGAATGTTACCTTGTGCGGTGAGTAATTACCCTTTAGGCAAAGCATAGCTTTCGAGTCGGCACACGCATAAAATTCCATGAGTAACACACTTCATACCGAAATTATTAACGATCTGCTGAAATTGGCGGTGGAGAGCGGCGCCAGTGACGTCGTGATTAAATCCGAGAAACCGGGTTATCTGCGAATTGGTGGCCGGTTACGTCCGGTTGAAATGGACCCCGTCAGTTGCGAACACGCCCAGGCCTTTGTCGAGGAGCATGTGCCACGGATTTTTCGGGATAATTGGGAAAAGAACGCACAGGTGGACTTCGCGTATTCGGCCGATGATATCGGCCGCTTCCGTGTGAATGGATTCCATCAGCGCGGACTGGTGAGCATTGTTTTCCGCCACATCAAAAACCGTCCACCGACCTTTGAAGAGCTCAAGATCGACTCCGAAGTCCTGATCAAGCTCGCTCAGGCGAAAGACGGAATTTTATTGGTCTGCGGAGCCACGGGCTCAGGCAAGAGTTCGACGATGGCCGCCATGCTCAACTGGGTAAACCAGAACATGGACAAGCACATTATCTCGATTGAAGACCCGATCGAGTACACCTTCAGCGACGATAAATCGCTTTTCCAACAGAGAGAAATCGGCCTCGACGTACCGGATTTTGGATTGGCGATTAAGTCGGTCCTGCGCCAAAACCCCGACATCATTTTGATCGGTGAAATGCGCGACAAGGAAACGTTTGAGACCGCCATTTCCGCCGCAGAAACCGGCCATTTGGTTTTCTCCACGATGCATGCCGCGACGGTCGCCCAGTCACTCACGCGCTTATTTGAGTTTTTTCCGCCCGAGCAAGTCGTGCAGGTGCGGCGCCAGATCGCTGGTTCGATCCGTGGATTTATTTGCCAAAAACTCATCCCCGCACTCGAAGGTGGTGGACGATTTGCCGCCCATGAAATTCTGGTGGCGGATGCGACGGTGCGGAATCTGATTCTGGACGGTCATTTCGACAAGATTCAGCAACTACTTGAATCGAGCAGCGACCAGGGCTCGAAGTCGTTTAACAAGGATCTCTACCGGCTCATCAAAGAGGGCAAAATCAGCAAAGCGGATGGACTGCGCTTCTCGCCCAATCCTCCGGCCCTTGAGATGAACTTGAAGGGGATTTTCTTCAAAACCTAAGGTATATGCCAATCGCCCTTTGTTTACGCATTTTAAGTAGGTGGCGCGCTCGTCGCACCACGTTGCGAGACTAGCTCGCAACCTACACTTCGGAACAGCGTAAAAGCAAAGGACGATTGGTGTGAGTGGTTCTGGTTTGGAGGCAGGAGCGGCTTTACGCCGCGATATTGCGTCGGGCCGCAGGACTTTCGCGGGAGATTTCCCCGGTCCTGGAACGACGTTAGTCTGTCATCGCGTCAGCGAAATCACGGCGTAAAGCCGCTCCTACCGATTGACGCCGGCATGCCCTTGAAAATCCCCGGGGAGGCTTCGCTGCATTAAAGAAATTTTAGGGCTTGGTTTTTACCCGGCGGGCCGGTTTAACCGACCCTTTAATCCCATGGCACTGGCTCTCATTTTCTCCGGACAAGGCGCGCAAAAAGTCGGGATGGGCAAATCCCTTTGCGAAGGGTCGCCCGTAGTCCGTGATTTATATGCCCAAGCCAATCAGGTATTGGGCTGGGATTTGACTAAAATCAGTCAGGAAGGTCCCGAAGCCGACCTCACGCAAACGAAGGTGTGTCAGCCAGCTTTATTCGTTAACGGTCTGGCTGTGCTCGCTGCGTTGCAGGAGAAGGGGAAATTGCCCGAAGTGAAATTTGCGCTGGGTTTGAGCTTGGGGGAAGTGACGGCGCTTACTGCGGCGGGCGTATTTGATTTTGCCACGGGGCTGAAGGTTGTTGCGGAGCGCGGTCGCCTGATGCATGTGGCCTGCGAAAAAACCACCGGCGGCATGGCGGCCATTATCGGCGAGGAACGCGCAAAAGTCGCCGAACTCTGCCAGGAATTCGATCTGGAAGCGGCAAATTTTAATGCCCCCGGACAGATCATCATTTCGGGTGAAAAGGAAAAAGTAGTCGCGGCCGTCGCGGCGGCGAAAGAGCGCGGCATTAAGAAAGCGATGGCGCTTAATGTCGCCGGCGCGTACCACAGTCGTCTGATGGAACCCGCCCGCGCCGAATTCTCGTCCTATCTCGACGGGGTTTCATTTAACCGCCCTAAATTTACCGTGTTCAGCAACACGACCGGACAAGTGGTCAGCGAACCCGAACAAATTCGGGCGGCCTTGGTCAAACAGGTGGTATCGTCGGTGCTGTGGGAAGATTGCATGCGCAATTGTTCCGCTGCTGGCGCCACGGAATTTTGGGAGTGCGGTCCAGGCGGCGTCTTGGCCGGTCTGGCGCGCCGCACGGAAAAGAGTTGGATCGTCAAAAGCTTTGCTGAACTCACCGACCTCCCTGCCTAATTGAAAGACGCTCCCTTAACTCGTAATTTTTGTATTATTGCCCATGTGGATCATGGCAAGACGACGCTGTCCGACCGCCTGCTGGAATTTACCAGCACGATCACAAAACGCGTGCTGACGGAGCAGCATCTCGATTCGATGGATTTGGAAAAGGAGCGGGGCATCACGATTAAGATGCACCCGGTCACGATGAATTATCCGGCCAAAGACGGGCAGATCTACAAACTGAATTTGATGGACACCCCGGGCCACGTGGACTTCGCCTACGAAGTTTCCCGCTCGCTGGCGGCGTGCGAAGGCGCGCTGCTACTCATTGACGCTTCGCAAGGCGTCGAAGCCCAGACCGTAGCGAACGCGCATCTGGCGTTTGCGC
>JANYFP010000120.1 GCA_025362555.1 Verrucomicrobiota bacterium | reverse complement strand
TCATCGAAATCGCACCGAGGTCATGCAGCCGGTCTTCGGCCGCAATCGTCTCTGGCCGGATCCGCGACTCGGCAAAAGCGACATCCTCGGGGATCTTCGAATCGAGGTGATGACACACCATCAACATGTCGAGATGCTCATCGATGGTATTCACCGTGAAGGGTCGCGTCGGATTTGTAGAAGACGGAAGCACGTTGGCTTCGCCGCAGACGCGTATAATATCCGGCGCGTGTCCGCCACCGGCACCTTCCGAATGGAAAGTGTGAATCGTCCGTCCCTTGAAAGCTTTGATCGTCGCCTCGACGAAACCGGATTCGTTCAGCGTGTCGGTGTGGATCGCGACCTGCACGTCGAGTTCGTCGGCGACGCCGAGGCACACATCAATCGCTGCGGGTGTCGTGCCCCAATCTTCGTGCAATTTCAATCCGATGGCACCGGCGATCACCTGCTCGCGGAGCGGAGCGGCGGTACCGCAATTGCCCTTACCAAGGAAACCCAGATTCATCGGGTAAGCTTCGGCGGCTTCAAGCATGCGGTGCATGTTCCAGGAGCCGGGCGTGCAGGTCGTCGCAAACGTGCCGGTCGCCGGACCCGTGCCGCCGCCGAGCATCGTGGTCATGCCGGCGCTGATCGCTTCGTCGATCTGCTGCGGACAAATAAAATGAATGTGTGAATCGATTCCGCCCGCAGTGATGATGCAGCCTTCGCCCGCGAGCACTTCGGTCGCAGCGCCGACGATCATCGGGTTCTTTTTCTTCGTGCGTGGATCAGGATAAATCGAACCGAGCCCGCTCTGAATGCCAGGATTGCCACCGTGGCCAACGCCGACGATCAATCCATGTTTAATTCCAATGTCCGCTTTGATGACGCCAAGGATCGGATCGAGAATGAGCGCATTGGTGATGATGAGATCGAGCGATTCCGCATCGAGTGCCGTCGGCGACTGGCCCATGCCGTCTCGAATTACTTTACCGCCACCAAATTTGATTTCGTTACCGTAGCCGCCGCCCTCGGCGATGAGGTCGCGTTCCACTTGAACGAAGAGCTCGGTATCAGCGAGGCGCACACGGTCGCCCACGGTGGGACCGAACATCTCGGCGTATTGGCGGCGGGTCATTTTCATAATTACAAATTAGCTAAAACTTAAAAACAGCAAAACAGGTAAACCGCTAATCTTCGCTAATTGACGCTAATTGGAAATCAGGAGGATTTACTGAATTAAATAAGCGCCGATTAGCGTAGATTAGCGGTTCAAGAATCAGAGTTTGCCGTTAATTTTTGCATTCAAGCCGTACACTTCGCGCGTGCCGGCGAGGGCGACGAGTTCCACGCGTTTGATATCACCGGCTTCGAACCGCACCGCCGTACCAGCGGGAATATTAAGCCGGAAACCGCGCGAAGACACGCGATCAAAACGCAGCGCTTCGTTGGTCTCGAAGAAATGATAATGCGAGCCCACTTGAATCGGACGATCACCGGTGTTCGTGACGTCCAACGAGATTACCGCCAGATTCAAATTGGCCTCGAGGGGCGCATCAGCTGCGACAATTATTTCACCGGGTATCATGTTGAAAAGATGAGGGCCTGAAATGACGAATGCCAAATATCGAATGACAAATAAGAGACGTAAATCGAGTAAAGTGAGGTTCAGAGGTCGTCATTCGTCATCAGATATTCGTCATTCAAACTTCGTCATTCCCGATTCATCGAATCGGTTGATGCACGGTGACGAGCTTCGTACCATCTGGAAAAGTGGCTTCGACTTGCACGTCATGGATCATCTCGGGCACTCCTTCCATGACATCGGCGGTTTTGAGGATCGTCGTGCCGAAACTCATGAGCTCGGCCACGGATTTTCCATCGCGCGCGCCTTCCATGATTTCGTACGTGATGATCGCGATCGACTCCGGATAATTCAACTTGAGCCCGCGAGCTTGCCGGCGACGGGCCAGATCAGACGCCGTGACGATGAGAAGTTTTTCGCGTTCGCGGGGAGTAAGGTGCATGGGATGAACAATGACGAATTCCGCCTGATGAATGATCGAAGTTTCGCCCGCAGGCAATTCGTCATTTGAGATTCGTCATCAAACCTGCAAATGCACTTTGACCACCTCGTCGGTCAGACTCGCGATGTCACCGGAAATTGTGACGGCTCCGCGATCCATGGCGTAAAAGCGGTCAGCCACTTCGCGGCAAAAGTCCACGTATTGCTCCACCAATAAAATCGCGAGGGCCCCTTCCTTCTTGAGCGTCGTGACTGCGCCCATGATCTCAGCCGCTTCCTGACGGGATTGAGCCGTGGCATCCTTCTCCGAAATATTGCTCGTCTTGAGCTTTTTCAAAGTGTCGCCGATCTGATCGATGATCGATGGCTGGATGCCTTCCGTCGGTTCATCGAGGATCAACAACTTGGGATTCGTGAGCAGCGCGCGACCGATCGCCAACTGCTGCTGCTGCCCACCGGAGAGCACCCCACCCTTGCGCGACAACATTTCTTTGAGCACAGGGAAAAGCGCGAACACCCGATCGAGCATGATGCGCGCCTCGGTCCCGCGCCGACCGTGGACGACGAGACCGACGTGAAGATTTTCTTCGATCGTCAGGTGAGGAAAAATATCCCGGCCCTGCGGAACGTAGCCTATTCCGGCCCGCGCGCGCGCATCGGGCGTCATCCGGTCGATGCGCTGTCCGGCAAGCGTGATCGATCCGCTGCGGATCGGGCGCAGGCCCGTAATCGAACGCAGCGTGGTCGTCTTGCCAACCCCATTGCGGCCCATCAGCGCAACCACTTCGCCCGAGTTCACCTCCAACGAAACGCCGCGCAAAATGCGGGAGCCACCGATGTCGGTTTCGACGGATTGGAGTTCAAGCAGCGCGCTCATTTGTGGGTTTTTCCACGGCCGAGATAAACCTCGCGGACCTTGGGATTGGACTGCACGTCATCAAATTTTCCTTCGCACAACACACTGCCCTGATGGAGCACTGTGACCTGGCCGTTATTGGAAATTTGCTTCACGAAAGTCATATCGTGTTCGACGACGACGATACTGTGTTTGCCCGCAAGTGAGAGAAGAAGTTCGCCGGTGCGATGCGTTTCCTCGTCGGTCATGCCAGCGGCAGGTTCATCCACCAGCAGCACTTTGGGATCTTGGGCGAGCAACATGCCAATTTCCAACCATTGCTTTTCGCCGTGTGCCAATTGACCGGCCTTCCAGTCGCGTTTGCCGTCGAGGCGGACGAGTTTCAGGAGATCGTCGAGCTGGTCGCGTTCGGTCGAATTGAGACGATGAAAAATTGAGGCGAAAACGCCGCGCTTACCCCGCAGCGACAGGACCAAATTATTCCACACCGTGTGTTCGGTAAAAACACTTGGCGTCTGGAATTTCCGACCGATGCCGAGGCGATTGATTTCGTACTCGTTGAGTTGGGTCAGGTCGGTGTTGAAACCGAATTCGATTTTGCCTTTGTCCGGCTTGGCTCGCCCGGTGATGAGATCGAAGAAAGTGGATTTTCCCGCGCCATTTGGGCCGATCACGGTCCGCAATTCTCCTTCGAACAGATAAAAAGTCAGGTTGGTGATCGCCTTGAACCCATCGTAGGTTTTCGAGACGTCCTCGACCGTGAGCATGTATTTATTATCCATGGCGGGTCAGGAAGATTTAGCCGGTGGCTCCGAGGCGGAAGGTTCGGACTTGGCGGTGAGTTTACGCCAGAGGCCGGCGATCTGAGCCGGAAGACTGACAATGCCGCCGGGCAGACAGAGCACGAAGAACACAAACAGACTGCCGAGAATAACCAGCCAGTACTCGGCGGTTTTGCCCACCGTGGCCCACGACTGGAGGGCGTTGACGCCGATGGCGCCGAGGATTGGTCCGATCAGCGTGCCCCGGCCACCGACAGCGCACCACACGACTGCTTCGAGGGATTTGCGCGGATCCATTTCCGACGGATTGATGATGCCGACCTGTGGCACGTAGAGCGCGCCCGCGACACTGGCGATGAGCGCGGCCACGACAAAAATGAAAAGTTTGAAATGGGCCGTCGCGTAGCCGCTGAATAAGACGCGATTCTCGCCGTCGCGAATCGCACGTTGCACGAGGCCGAACTTGGTGTGACTCAGCAGCCGCAGACTGGTGTAGACGAGCAGCAGCACAGCGGACGTGATGATAAAGAGTCCGCGTTGCGTCGACGCCTGACGGAGGTCGTAGCCGACGACGAATTTGAAATCGGTGAACCCATTATTGCCCCCCATCAACATGTCGTTGCGAAAAAACATGAGCGACGCGCCGTAAGTCAACGCCTGCGTCAGAATGGAGAAATAGACGCCCTTGATGCGCGAGCGGAAGGCGAGAAAACCAAAGACGAGTGCCAGCACACCGGGCAACAAAAACACCATCGTCAGCGCAAACGGAAAGCTAGTGAACGGTTCCCAAAAACGCGGCAGCTCAGTCCAGCCAAGAAACACCAGGAAGTCCGGGATGGGTTTGTGGTACTGCCCCAATTCGCCAATCATACGCATGAGGTACATGCCGCCCATGTAACCACCGAGACTGAAGAAGAGCGCCTGGCCAAGGCTGAGCAAACCGGTGTAACCCCAGAGCAAGTCCACCGAGATCGCGAGCAAGGCGTAGCAAAGGTATTTGCCCCACAAATTAATAGTGAAGTTGCTGACCATGCCGTGCGCATTCAACAACGGGAACACGACGAGGAAGAACAACGCGGCCGCGACGCCGACGCCGATTTCCCAGCGATGCCGGACGGACAAACCAGTCGGAGCAGAAAGTGAAGGCGGCTTAGTCATCGAGATTGCGGCTGCGGGTGACGAAGATGCCGGCGGGACGCCATTGCAGGAAAAGAATAATGCCAACCAACACGACGATCTTGCCGACCACGGGATTGAGCAGGATTTGCTGGAGCGATTGATCGACCAAGCCGATGCCAAAGGCACTGATGACGGTACCGAAAAGATTGCCGACGCCGCCGACGACCACTGTCATGAAGCAATCGACGATGTAGTTTTGCCCGAGCGACGGGCCGACATTGCCGATCTGGCTGATGAAGGCACCGGCGAGTCCGGCGAGTCCGCTCCCGAGGCCGAAAGTGAGCATGTTGACCCGTTCCGTGCGCACGCCCATGCAGGAAGCCATGTTGCGATTTTGCATAACCGCGCGAATGAGCAAACCCAGGGAGGTTTTCGTCAGGACCAGCCAGACCCCGAGCACAATCAATCCGGCGAATCCGATGACGAAGACGCGGTTCCAGCCGAAAATGATATCGTTCACCGTCCAGTTTCCGCTGAGATAAACGGGACTGCTGACCTGGACGTTATTCGAGCCAAACATGAGCTTGAGAAACTGTTGGAGCAGGAGGGAAACGCCCCACGTCGCGAGGAGACTTTCCAGCGGCCGACGGTAAAGGAAACGAATAACGCTGCGCTCGAGTCCGACCCCCACGAGCGCCGCCGCGAGGAAACTCAGGGGCAAAGCGAAGAGAAAATAGCTTTGATAGAACCAACCGGTGGCGTGGATCCCGGGAATCGCGAGACTGAAACCGAAGCACGGAATCGTGATCCCGGTGCCAAAAATATTTTCCACCAAATAAGTCGTGTACGCGCCGATCGCGATCATTTCGCCGTGCGCCATATTGATGACGCCCATCAGACCGAACGTGATCGCGAGGCCAATGGCGACGATCAACAAAATACTCCCGAGGCTGATGCCGCGAAAAATGGTGCCAAAGAAATTGATCGTACCCTTGTGATCGTCGATCGTTTTCAGGACGACGCGGGCGGCTTCCGCCACGGCGGGTTGGCCGGCTTTCGCGGCGTCGCGCATGGTGGCGCGAATCAAGTCGTAGCTCGAGAGCGAATGAAGTTCTTTAAGTTCGGCAAGGGCGCGAAGCTGGGTGGCGGGATCGGCGGCCTTGAGCCGGGTGACCGCGAGTGCTTCCTGCAGCGCACGGCGGGCCTTCGGATCAGTTTCAAGCCCGAGACGTTTTTCTAAGGCGGGGATTTTCTCGACGTCCTGAGCAAACCCAATCGTCTGAATCGCTTGCAGCCGTTTCGTGAGATCGGGAGCGGCCAAATCGAGCAAGTCGAGCACGGCCTTCATCGCGCGGCGCAAGGCGGAGGTGTGTTCGACGGCGGTAAGATCTGCGGCGATCAAGCGCAGCGGCAGACCCGTGGCGACACTGGTGAGTGGCAGGCCATTGGCGACGCGCAGGGCGGCTTGAGTGTCGGTGGCATCTTTGTCGCCGATGAGCTGAACCGGAACGGGATTCCCCGGGGCCGCCTCGTAGAGGAAAAGTTCGTCCGCCTTCCAAGCATTCAGGAGGACGGGAATTGACGCGTCACTCTCACCCGCGAGCGAAGTGATGAGCTCGATTTTGCGCGCCTCGGGCTCGGCCAAAATAGCGGATGAAATGATTCCGCGTGGTGACTCGGTGGCGGCAGCAATGGTCACTGCAGCAAGCCCGACGAAAAAACTAAGAATGCTGCGAATGGAGGAAAGCACGAGGAAGTGGTGGGAGGGTAAAAAGAGGGGGCGGTTTCGACGGGAAACCGCCCCCGATCAAGAGAGCTTTTTAAGCAAGAGCTGGGCCGAATTCGGCGCAGGTCCGGCTCACATTACATGGCTTTGAACTTACCGAGCAGCCACGGCTCGCCATAGACATCCTTGAATTCTTCCAGGATCTTGAACTGGCCGTCAGCCTTGGTCTCGCCGATGAAGACATTCTTCGTGAGATGC
>JANYFP010000127.1 GCA_025362555.1 Verrucomicrobiota bacterium | reverse complement strand
TGAGAGGTAATGTTCGGCCAAGATAAAATGAAAAGCAAAGGCTACTCGTTACCCGATAATGCGCCCGACTGGATGCGAAGCTGGTTGAAAGATTCTCCCTCACGTAGCTCTTTACGCACCTTGATGGGGCTTTCGTTCATCACATCATTGATGGTTGCTTGGGTAGAACGCATGGGCGTTACGGTCTTGCTCTCGCTCGTCTTTCTTTGGCCCGGCATCGCTATCTGGTTCATTCTGAGGTGGTGCGATAGCCATGGAGTCTTTAACGCGCAAGCGAACCCAGACGGCCAGAGAACAACGCGCGGGATGTGATCTAAATCGCATGCACCTTTTCCGCTCAGCATTTTCCGTGTTTCAAAAGGGCTCACTTCACGCCCGCCGGCGCGGGTCTCATCCGTAGCGACGATGAAGACTTTTCTGCGCGGCGTTATCTTCGGAGCTATCGGCGGCGTGATTGCGTTCGGGCTCGCCATCGTTCAGGGCATCGGTGGTGCATTCGGTGCCGCCGCAGGCAGCAGCAGTCCGTCGCCGTATCTCGCGTGGGGCATTGTTCCTGTTGTGGCTACGGCATGTCTCTCACGATTCATTGGAAGAAAAGAAGCAAGCATCGCGGCGACTGTCGTTCTCGGTGTAGTTCTTTGGCGCTGTTGGAGCGGCTACGGCGACTATCTGAAAGAAGGCGGCGTGTGGGCGAAAAGCGCCCCACAGTGGCTTGCACTCATGAAGTCGATTGCGATTTTTGCGACGGTGGCCAGCGCTGCAGCGATTGCGGCGCTCCCGAAGAAAAAGCTTAAACTGCATCACAGTGCAACGCGCGGGATGTGACCTAAATCGTATGTGCTTTCTACGATCAGCATATTCCGTTTTTACAAGGGCCCACTCCACGCTCGCCCGCGCGTGTCTCATCGGTAACGTTGATCTCGCTGCGACTCAGAACGCGCTCGCCAGAGCACTCCAACAGAAAGTATAATCAAATGACTAAACTCCGCGTGGAAAGCTTCACCATTTCGATTGACGGCTTCGGCGCAGGCCCGGACCAGTGCCTAGAGAACCCGCTCGGAGTTGGCGGAAAAGCCCTTCATGGATGGGCGTTCGCTACTCGCACGTTTCAGACGCAATTGTTCGGAAGCAAAGACGGAGAGACCGGGATCGACGACGACTTTGCTGCGCGGGGCTTCCACCATGTCGGTGCCTGGATTATGGGCAGAAATATGTTCGGACCAGTGCGCGGTCCCTGGCTTGATGAGAGCTGGAAAGGGTGGTGGGGTGATAACCCGGTGTATCATAAGCCGGTTTTTGTGCTCACTCATCATCCTCGTGCTCCCCTCGTAATGGAGGGCGGCACGACCTTTCATTTCGTTACTGACGGGATTCGCGCCGCGCTTGAACGAGCTCGCGAAGCCGCCAACGGAAAGGATGTCCGCATCGGAGGCGGAGCGGCGACAATCAGGCAATACCTTCGGGAGCGACTGATCGATGAACTCCATATCGCCATCGCACCCGTCTTACTTGGCGCGGGTGAGCGGTTATTCGACGGTATCAACCTCGCCGATTTGGGATACACCTGCACCCAGCATGTCGCATCGCAACGAGCCACCCACATCGTGTTAACCCGCACATGAACCCAACGTCGCCTAACCATGCGCTGATCCGAACCAAGTCTGGCGTGCGGTTGCAATCATTACCTCCCGTGCGCCGGCTCGCTGAGTTTGGGTCGTTGATTGAATGAATTTTACTCCAAATGAAAAACAAAAGCAGTTTGGTCCGTCAGTTCATCGAAGAAGTGCTCAACGCCGGTGAGATTGAAGCCAGCGGAAAGTTTTTCCACGACGATGTCGTGGAGCAGGTTCCGTTTCCTGGGCAGGGTCCGGGGCTCAGTGGACTAAAGGACGTTTTGCGTGGTCTTCGAACGGCGTTTCCGGACATGCATTGGTCGGTCGACGAGCAGATTGAATCGGAAGATAAAGTGGTAAGCCGATTTAATTGGAGCGGAACTCACCGCGGAGAATTTTTTGGTGTCCCGGCCACTGGGCGCCGCGTATCCGTCTGGGGCTTGGTGGTGGATCGATTCGTCGGCGATAAAATCAAAGATACGCGAATCATCATGGATGCGCTGGGACTGATGGCCCAAATGGGAGCCTTTCCCCCACCGGGTAAGTAGTCCGAAGAAATAGCCTAACCACCAACCACCACAGCCAACGATCTACCTGCGGACTAGGACGTGTATTCAAACCTATCGAATGCTCACAACTGCTGCGGTAGGTCAGCCCGCTCGCGGGCGCTTCAGAGCGCGAGCAAGCTCGCTGCCTACTCATCCCGAGGTTTGAATACACGCCCTAATTCCCACTTGGCGCTCCCCGCCCACCCTGAGCCTGTCGATTGGGCTCAATATTCAGTTTCAGTTCGAGAGGGCTTTGTTTGCGCTCGCCGGTCGTCGGCTGAACGGTAACGTTAGCCAAAGAAAAATGTCCCGCACACCCGAAAGACATCACTACGATTTTGTCGCCGCCCGGGTCGGCGAGATTCTCCACTGGGACTGGGACCCGATTGGCGTCGCGGGTGTCCCGCAAGCAAGGGACGAGTATGATAGCTATGTGCCGCAAGTAGTGCAGATGCTCATCGACGGAAAGCAGAAGGAAGAGATTGCGCGGTATCTTTACCGGATCGAAACCGAGAGTATGGGTTTGACGACAGGTTCGCGCCCCAGCGATCACGTTGAAGAAGTAGCGGCGACGCTTATCGATCACTACGAGTGGATCAAAGAAAGGGCTAACCAGATCATCTCAGCGCAACGCGCTTCGCGCGTGGCTGACTGATGGCGTTGGCCTGAAGACATGCGAGCCACCTTACTCACAATTCTTATGTTTTCATCCATTCTCAGCCTTTTCGGAAAGACGCCTGGTCGCTATGTCATCGAAAGCGCGTTTTCCGAGAATCGCACGAAGCAGACCGTGATGGCTCCGCAGACGATGGGCCAACTCCGGAAATGTGGAGTGACCGACGAGACAGAGCTGAAGCTAGAGTTCTTTTTCTATACGAACACCGAAGCGAAGGCTCTAGAGTTGGCCGAGATCCTGAAGAAGAAAGGATACAGAGTTGAGCAGAAGCCGGCGGCCCAAGATAAGACTCTGCAAGTCATCACAGGCTGGACCGGAAAGATGAGGATGACGGACGCCATAGTCATCGCTTGGACGAGGGAGATGTGCGAACTCGGCTACGCCAGCGACTGCGAATTCGACGGTTGGGGCACAAATCCAAAGCAATGAAGAAGAGGGCTTCCAGGCCGCCAGAGAACAACGCGCAGGATGTGACCTGAATCGCATGTGTCTCCTCCGTTCAGCATTTTCCGTTTTTAAAAAGGGCTCACTCTACGCCCGCCCGCGCGTGTCTCATCGGTAGCGCTGATCTAGCCAAAGAAAATACTTCCCCGCGCGTTATCACATCATGTACCGCATCCTCGCTATTTTGATCTTCGTTTTCTCTCCATCCGCTTACGCCGGCTTGCTCGATGACGTACGCAAAGAGCATTCGGACCGGCTCCAGACAGCTCGATTCGTTGCCGAGTTGATTAGGTCCGCCGATGTTGCGCGGGTGCGCGGCGAGATGGAAGCTGAGTCAGCCGGCGTTGTAGTCCGCGATATCGGATGGATTCGAGGGGTGAGGCACGCGCTTACTGAGGTGCGGCTCGGAGACCCGGTCGGTTGCTTGTGCAGTGGTTGGCAGACCGCATATTTTTGCCGCGAGGGGAAGTTTCTCGCGTCGATAGCAGCGATCCACGGCAATCAGCTTCGGATATTTTGGGCAGGAGGCGGAGGCGATTATCCGATCGACGAGACGAGCTGGCGCGCCGTCAAAGCTGCACTTGAGTATCGTGAAAATGGATAAGGCGCTAGAGCCAACACGGCTGCTGTCACGGATCGGGCTAACGCATGCATCGCGCCAAGCGGCCGGGTGGCTCACCTATGACGCATAAATCGCAGAACGGCAGGCACGGAGGCCTGCCGCTACGCGCCAACTTTTTTCGCTATGTTTAGCGACTTGTCCCTCTGCCGCGATCGTCTTCTTTGTGATTTGTGACACATTCAAAATTTTATCCCAATGGGCATCGAACGCTACCCTGTCCTTGGGGGCTTCACCGACGAATGCGGCCTGCCGAATCGCTTCCGGATCGAGTTGATGCTCAGAGAAAGTGTCGGGATCGGAAGGCTCGACTTCCCGGGCTCAGCAGGCAGGGAGGCACGCCGCTACTTTGATGAAGCGAACTTCAGGCTTCGTGGATCGACGCAATAATGGACGGTGAAAAGCGGTTGGCATCCGACAACGTCGCACGAACGTGCTCGAAATCCACCCGCTTCGCGGCTTCTGGAGATGTGACTTGGAATCGGGTGCGTGGCGGTTCATAGATTATTCCATATGATCAATCCCATTTTGCACTCTGGGTATGTCGCTTTATAAAGTACGGTCATCCGGTTTGTCCCGGCCCGCCCACGGGCTCTTCAGCGGGCTCGCGGCGGAGTTTTCGCTTTTCCGCCAACCCAAAGTGTTTCTAGCTGCGCTGGCGCTGATTTTTGTCCCGTCGCTGTATGTGTTGATTTATGTCAGCAGCGTTTGGGATCCGTATGGGAATCTCACTCAATTACCGGCGGCGATTGTCAACCAGGATGCCCCGGTGATGCGGTTGGGCCGCGAGGTAAATCTGGGCAAACAAATCGTGGACACGCTGGATCAGCAGCGGCCTTTTTCCTTTGTCCACTATGCCACGCCGGAAGCGGCGAAGACTGCGGTTCAATCGGGGAAGGCTTTTTTTGCGCTGCTCATTCCCGCAAATTTCAGCCAGCGAGCCATGGCCACCAATCAGCCGGCGCAACTCGGGCTGTATGTTTCGGAAGGCGGCAATTACACGGCTTCGCTGGTGAGTAAACGATTTGGCACCGAGCTGGCGCATACCTTGAACGAAAAACTGAATCGGGAGCGCTGGGCCGCCTTGGTGGGCCCGGACGGCGGCTCGGCGGCGGAGCCAACCTTGGGGCAGGGGCTGGCGGCCTTACAAGCGGGCGGGCGCAGGATTCTGGCCGCTTCGACCAAGATCCGGGCGGGCAGTGCTGAACTCAAGGAAGGTCTGGTGCGCGCTGCGGACGGGGCGGGAAAACTCGCGGAGGGAGCGACCCAAATGGCGGATGGTTCGGCGCGACTCACCCATGGCGTAAAGCAACTCGGCGAGGTGGTGGCGGATATTCGGGGAAAATTGCCGGACGATGGCAAACTCAAGGAACTCGCCAATGGCAGCGAAGCACTGACGCGCGGCGCCCTCGCGCTTAAAGAAGGTATGGACCAACTCCAGCAAGGGGCGGTGCGACTCGACGCCGGAACCGGGGAGTTTCAAGCGGGCGCGGCTAAGGTGCCTTTTTTTGGCGGAAGATTATCGGCGGGTTCCGCTCAACTGCACACGGGTGTCTCTGCCTTGGGCGAGGGGATCAAGCGCACTGCGGCGGGTTCCGGCCAGTTAAACGACGGAATTAAACAACTGGATTTCCATGTTCAACCACTCGCCACCGGGCTCATCGAGCTCAATGCCGGACTGCACACGATGAGCGAAAAATTGCCGACCTCCGATCAGCTCGATCTGCTCGATCGCTCGATGGGCCGGCTGCGCGAGGGGAATTTGGCGCTCACTGGCGGTTTGGGTGAATTAAATCAAGGGGCCGGACAACTTCAGGACGGCGCGGGTGAATTGGAAAAAGGCGCGGGAAAATTGGCAGCGGGTTTGGACGAAGCCGCCTCGCGGTTTGAAGCGGGGTTTGGCGGTGCCCGGGCTTCGCATCTCGCCGCATCGGTGGAAACGGTGACGGAAGTGATTGCGCCCGTGCCCCAAAACGGCCCGGCCTTTTCTCCTTATTTTGCTGCGCTTTCCCTCTGGATTGGAGCGGTGATGATGAGTTTTGTTTTTCATCTGCGCCGCTTGCCGAGTTCGATGCGGCGGGCTTCGCGTCCGGTGCGCTGGCTCGTGAAGGCAATTCCGCTGCTCTGCTTGGGCCTGTTACAGGCGACGGTCGTCGTGGCCGTGCTCAAGGTTGGACTCGGCATTCATCTCGCCAATCCGTACCTCGTCTGGGCGATGGCGGGTTTGGGCTCGGTGACTTTTGTCAGTCTGATCGTGCTGTTTATCACGCTGCTGGGAGATGCCGGACGCCTGGGTGCCGTGGTCTTCCTGATCCTGCAATTGTCTGCGTCGGGTGGAATTTATCCCATCGAGCTTTCCCCGCTGTTTTATCAAAGAATCCACGATTACCTGCCTTTCACTTTTCTGGTCCGTTCATTTCGGACCACGATGTTTTCGGCCTTTGGTGGGCGTTGGGAACCGGACGCGCTCCTGCTCGCGTACATTGCGGTCGGGGCGATGCTGGCGGGATTGCTGCTGGCCCGTTGGAAATACGTGCCTCACGAGAATTACGGGCCGGCGGTCGAGTTTTGAGGGGAGTTAACCGTTCACTCGTTTCGCTCACGTAACGAGTAACCCGCTGGGCCAATCGGCTCCGCGTCCTTGACCAGATTCACCGGGCTCGGGGACGCTCAATACCGTTAAACGCGGAGGACGCGGAGAGCGCGGAGAATTAAATTACTCCGCGTCCTCTGCGTCCTCCGCGTTTAATACTTGGGGGGCAACTCCGTCGTTTTGCTCATGCACAGGCGATAGTGCGTCACCCATCGGAAACAGCGAGGAACCACCAATTTGAATTCACCTGATGGCTGAGGTTTCCTTGGTCCGCGGGAAATGGAGGTCGAGCGCGGCCAGGAAATTTGCCGGAGGTCTGACCGGACGTTGCAGCCGATTGACAAAGCCTTGCACGGTGAATCCGGTCGCGAGGAGAGTTTCGTCCCGCTTGATTTCATAATCCAGCCGGATGCGAAAGGACGGGCGGTTCGCCAGGATCGTAACGATCACCAGAGCGTCGTCGTAATGCGCTGGCTGGTGAAAGGTCAGGCCGAATTCCAACACTGGCATCCAATAGCCTTCGGCTTGGAATTGGCGGTAGTCCATCTTGTGCTCTTTTAACAAACCCGCCCGTCCTATTTCCAACCAGGGAAGGTAGCTGGCATGGGCGACAAAGCCCATTTGGTCGGTTTCCGCATAGCGCGGGATGATCTGGGCACGTGATGAGATCACGACGAAGGTGTGAGCCAGTGGGGCATTTCTGAGGAGGATTAATTTGCCTCAAAAAGGGACAAACGGAACACGAAACGTTGAAGCCGGAAATCGCTGGCGCTCGCGAGATAATAAATGCCCTCGTCGGCCCGATAGTTCTTGTCGCGGCAGGGTGGCCAGCTCAGAAAAACTTTCAACTTGAACGGCTCACGAGACGCTTTACCTGAAGCAAAACCTGAATGAATAAACATCGCGTCGTAGTCACCGGTCTCGGGGTGGTGGCCAGCAATGGCGTAGGGGTCGAGGCGTTTTGGCAGGCCAACGTCGCGGGACGTTCCGGGATAAGTCTCATCGATGTTTTCGATCCGCAGGAGTTTGCTTCGAAGATTGCCGGCCAGGTGCGGGGATTTTCACCCGCGAATTATATGACGGAAGAAACCGCCAATCGCGTGGATCGTTTTGTCCACTTTGGCCTGGCGTGCGCGGAAATGGCGTTGAAAGAAAGCCGCCTGGAGATCGCCAATGAAGATCCCGACCGCATCGGGGTGATTGTCGGTTCCGGGCTGGGCGGCCTGTTGTTTCACGAAGAGCAAATGGTCGCGGCCTTTGATCGCGGCGTACTGCGGGTCCATCCCTCGGCCGTGCCGCGCATCAGTCCCAATGCGGTGGCCAGCCAGATCGGCATCCGTTACGGACTGCGCGGACCGAATCTGGTGATCTCAACCGCGTGTGCCTCGGGCGCCCACGCCATCGGTGAGGCCTTCCGAAAAATTCAATATGGTGACACTGACGTTTGCCTGACCGGCGGAGTGGAAGCGCCTCTGACGCGGTTTAATTTCGCCGCTTATTGTGCGTTGCGAGTGGTGTCCAAACGCAACTCCGATCCCGCCGGCGCCTCCCGGCCCTTTGATCGCGCCCGGGATGGATTTGTCATGGGAGAAGGCGGAGCGATGCTGGTGCTGGAGGAACGCGAGCGAGCCCTGAAAAGAGGCGCCCCCATCCTCGCTGAGATTACCGGTTATGGCAGTAATTCAGGTGCTCATCATATGGTGATACCCGATCCGGAAGGCCGTGATGCGACGCGGGTGATGGCGGCGGCGTTGAAGGACGCGGGGCTGGCGAGCATCGATTACATCAACGCCCATGCCACTTCGACCAAGGCCAATGATGCCGCGGAAACCCGGGCAATAAAAAACCTCTTCGGTCCGGCGGCTTATGGTATTCCGATATCTTCAACCAAATCCATGATTGGACATGCGTTGGGCGCGGCCGGAGCGATGGAGGCCGTCGTCTGTGTCAAAACGCTCGTCGACCAGATTATTCCTCCCACCATCAACCTTACGGAGCCGGATCCTGAGTGCGATCTCGACTACGTTCCCCGCGAGGCCCGGCCCGCGAAGATCAGCAATGTGATGTCGAATTCGTTTGGATTCGGGAATTGCAATGCCACTTTGGTTTTTGTGAAGACGAATTGATTTTTACGATGACCAACCAGGAAATTGAACAAAAGGTGAAGGAAATCATCGCCACGAAAATGGCCATTCCACTGGAAACGATCAGCGCCGAGTCCCGCCTGATCGAAGATCTGCAGGTGGATTCCTTTGGCGCGGTGGAACTGATGTTTGAATTGGAAGAAGCCTTTGGCCTCAACATCCCCGACAGCGATATCGAACGGGTCCGCAGTGTGAAACAAATCGTGGAGTATTTGTCTGAGTGGTTGAAAAAGAAATCGGAAAATCCGGGTTTAGCTGCGCCCGGCGAGAAGGCTGGCATCCCGTTATCACCCGTCGCGGGAGAGCCGGCCATGTCGCCAGGGATAACGCGCGAATCCGGGTCTTAATTTATTCCCGGTGGGTCTCATCTCCCTCGAGCTTGTCGCGGACCGTGAGTAGGGTTGAACCGCTTCGGCTTGGTTGGGTGTGGGCCCACCCCGCGAGCCATGCGCTGCGAAACCTGAAATCTGGGCGAGCGGCAGAGGGTCAGGTCTCAAATATTTTTTAGATTTCTATTTAAGGTCCATTAATTGAAGCCCGACCCTCTTGCGCTGCCTGCTCGAGGCATTCAATCATTGGCACCACGAAACACGGGTAAACACACGAAATAAATCCGAGGCCCGACCTTCGTTCCCTTCGAATCCTTCGCGAGACAACTTCCGTTCAAGTTGGCCTACGCGGAAAAAAACACCGGCGCGTAGGGCGGTTTCAGTGGGCTAGGCCGATCAACGTTAATGCCTGATTTCCTTAGAATTTCAGGTGCTTCACCGCGACGCCTTTGTTGATGAGCTGCTTCAGCGAATCGATCCCGATGTTAATGTGCTCCGCGACGTGATCTTCACTGATCTTCTTATCGCTTTCCGTCGTTTTCACGCCCTCGGGTGTCATCGGCTGATCGGAGACGAGCAGGAGAGCGCCGATCGGGATTTCGTTGGCGAAGGCGGTGATGAACAGCGTCGCCGTCTCCATATCCACGGCCATGACACGGATTTTTTTGAGATACTTTTTGAAATCCATGTCGTGTTCCCACACGCGGCGGTTGGTCGTGTAAATGGTGCCGGTCCAGTAATCGCGTTTGTGTTCTTGAATCGTGGTCGAGATCGCCTTTTGCAGCGCGAAGGAGGGCAGTGCCGGAACTTCCGGTGGAAAATAATCGTTGCTCGTGCCCTCGCCGCGAATGGCGGCGATGGGGAGGATGAGATCGCCGAGTTCCGCGCGGTGTTTGATGCCGCCGCATTTGCCGAGGAACAGCACGGCCTTCGGGCTGATGGCGGTGAGCAGATCCATCACGGTCGCCGCCGTGGCGCTGCCCATGCCGAAGTTTATGATGGTGATGCCGCCGGCCGTGGCGCTCGGCATCGGGAAATCTTTTCCTCGCACGGGCACGCGATGCCTGTGGGCAAACAATTTCACGTAGTTCTGAAAATTCGTCAGCAGAATGTAGCGGCCAAAATCCTTTAACGGCACGCCGGTGTAGCGGGGCAGCCAGTTATCAACGATCTGCTTTTTGGTTTTCATGGCCGGTTGCATCGGACCTAAAAAAATAACCCCGCCGCTTTCGTTGGCGAGGCTATTTGCGGAGTCGAATCTGGCTCAGACGGAATCGGGCGCAGAAGATTTTTCCCGCGAAATATGCGAATCACACGAAAGCCTGTGTCCGGAGGGGTGCCCTCATGGGGACCGTGATGATCTAATTTCTATGATGAAGGAGATTGTCTCACGAAGGAATCCAAGGAGGCGAAGGCCGGACTTTGGATTGGAACCTTCGCGGCCTTAGTATCCTTGGCGACACCCTGCCTTGCTCGGTTGGCTGGAGGTGATTTGCGCGGATCGCGGGTGGAGATGAATTTCGACTTTTGCCCAGATCGATTCACTCAATCCCATTTCTTTTCACGGTATATTATTCCCAGTGGGTCCAATACCCCGAAGCTCGCTTCGGCTTGGTCCGGTGTGGGCACCCCGCCCACACGGCAATTGAATTGCCGAATGGGGATTTCTGGAGCGCGCCGGTCCTACCAGCGGAAATTAACTTCGCCGCCCCAGGTGAAGGGTGCGCCGGGCGTGCCGTGGTAAACGCCGGGCGTGATCGAGCTGTAGTACTCTTCGCCCGTCAGATTGCGCCCAAACAAACGAACGCTGCCGCGGGCAAATGCGTAGCCGGCATCCGCATCAAGCAGCGCGTAGGATTTCTGCGACAGCGCGGCCGTCTCTTGTTCGTCGTAATAGGTTTTTCCGGTCCACGTCAGACCCGCGCCACAAAAGAAGCCGCTTGTCGGATGGTAATCAATCCGCAGCGCCGCGTTGCCGCTCGGTGCGTACGGCGCACGATTGCCGGAATAATTCACTTTCGTGAACGGGTCCGTAAAATCCTTCAGCGTCACGTCGGTCAGACCGGCGACGGCGCGGATCGTAACCTCGGTTAGTGGCCGCCACGACGATTCGATTTCGAGGCCGAGCACTTGCGCGCGATCGGCATTCACGACGAGGTATTCGTCGGTCGATGTCGTCGGCACGGCGAAGGAGCGTTCGATTTGGTAACCCTCCACGCGATACGCGTACGCGCGGGACGTGAACGCCCATTTGGATTCCGCCCGGGCGGTGCTGAGCGCCGCTTCGAGGCCCCAGGTCCGCTGCGGATTGAAATCGGTGAGGCTGGCGACCCCGGTGTAGGCTGAATACCCGCCGGGTTTGAAACCCCGCGCGAGGGTGAACGCCAGATCAGTCGCGGCGTCGAGGTGGCGGATCGCGGTTACGCTCGGCAGGAGCGCATTCCAACTGTTGCTGCGATTGATCACGGTCGTGCCGGGTACGATTTCGTTCCGGGTGAAATCCTTATTTGTGCGCTCGACTCTCAATCCTGGCGTGATCAGCCAGTCGGGCGTGGGCGTGAAATTGGCCTGGCCGAAAAGGGCGAAGGTGTCGCCGTCCTGCCGGAAATTGGAGTTTTCAATCGTGTAGCCGCTGAAGGTGCGACTGGCCCCGCCGAGGGTACGGGAATGCGAGTAGAACGCGCCGCCGGTCACCTTCTCGCTCACGTAGCGCAATTCCTCGTTAAAGCTGCGTTGGGATTGCGTGACGACGGAATCGAAATCGAACCCGCCGAAAACCACGAGGCGATTGGAGTAGGGCGACATATCCCACTTGGAAAAACTGGTGGTCGACGTGATCGTGGCGTCCGCGAGATGCTTCGTGATGCCGAGCGCGACGGCGCCAAAATCGATATCCGATTCACCTTCCTTGCCGCGGCTGACTTCGTCGTACGGCCCGCCCAACGGCACGAGGGCTTGCGCGCCGTCACGGGAACGCTCGCCGAGCAGGTGCAGGGAAATTTCAAGATCCTTGGCGGGGCGATAAAGCAAACGCACGCGACCAAACACCGCTTTGCGGTCGTCCACGGTTTGTTTGAGATCGGTGTTGTGGATGTAACCGTCGCGCTGGCTCGTGCCGACATTGGCGGATGCGTCCCACTGTTCGTGGTGGGCGGCTTGAGCGGAGGCGTTGAAAGAGAACTGCTGATAATTACCGGCGGTGAGACTGAAATTACTCCGGTCGTTCGGACCGGGCGCGGCGGAGGTGAATTGAATCACGCCGGCATCGGCGGCGCGGCCGAAGTGCGCGGCCGCTTGCGGGCCGCGATAGATCGTCATCTGCCCGAAATCATAAAGGTCGCTGGGAAAGGTGAAGGTCGAGGCGAGGGGAATATCATCCAGATAAACCGGTGCCGAGGCGTCGCTGAAAAAAGGCGTGTTACCGAGGCCGCGCAGCGTGGTGGTTTGGCCAAAGCCGCGCGCGCCGGCGTCGTTCACCGCGAAGCCGACCGTTTGCCGGGCTGCGTCGGAAAATGCCGCAGAGGAAGTCGTGCCGGGTTCGAGCGTGATCACGCTCGGCCGGTCGACGTGCGTGGAGGGCTCGTTCACGGCCAAGTTTGGCAGTTGCACGATTTCCTCCGCCGACGCGGTGGCGAAGAGGACCCCGGAAAGGGCAAAACTACAGAGGACCAATGCAGAGATGTTTCGAGACATAAACCATCGATTAACTGGTGCCGGCTGGAATGTAAGCCAAAAATTTTGGGCGGGAGTGTCGCGGAAGAAACCTGCATCAGTTATTATTTCACGCTCCGCTATTGTCTTAAGTTTGCCTGCTTGGGTGGTGGAGCTTACTTGCAAGTGATTCAGCGCGCGGACCAAAGCGCCGGATGATGAAACAGCGAGGAACCTCATAGCATCAATTACGCACGGTTCGTCAGCCTCACTGGCTATAACCATCTCACGGTCGTTCATGTGTAAGACTGACACAAAAGTTGCAAACCAGGCCGACGTATCTCAACAATGATTCATTGATGATACCTCATCGCCCCCGGTCGGACTTTCACGAGTCGGGCCAATTTTTGAGCGCTTTATTTCGACGGGCAAATTGCCTTTTCGGTTCGGCTCTGTTGTCGGCGCTTCCGGTGGTGGCGGCGCCGTCGGATCTTGAGATTTTCCAGAAGGAAATTCAGCCGGTGCTCGATGAATATTGCTATGACTGCCACGGTAACGGGAATAAGAAAGGCGGCGTGCAATTGGATGGATTTGAAAACGAGGCCGCGTTGCACGATCAGAAACTCTGGCTGCGGGCGTTGAAAAATGTGCGCTCGGGCATCATGCCGCCCGCAGATGAACCGAGTTTGCCGCCCGACTTGGCGCAAAAAGTTTCCGAGTGGATCAAGCGCGGACCGTTCGCCCTCGACCCGCACCACCCCGATCCCGGCCGCGTGACCGTGCGCCGGCTCAATCGTGTGGAATACCGCAACACGATTCATGAGCTGCTGGGCGTCGACTACGACACGCAAAAGGAGTTTCCTGCTGACGACACCGGTCACGGTTTCGATAATATCGGCGATGTGCTGACGATTTCTCCCATGCTGTTGGAGAAATATCTGGATGCCGCGCAAGCCATCGTTTCATCGACAGTTCCGACCAAACCGCGAGTCGTCGCGGAACATGTGATCGAGGGCCGATCGTTTATCGTGCACCCGCCAGTGGCACCGCTCGTCCCGGCTGTGGTGGTGATTCCGAGTCCAGCGACGGCGGCGCCGACCGGGCCCGAGATCAAGCGTCCGGCCCCCACGGTGGTCGGGTCCGCGCTTGATCTTTCCTACTACAGCCCGGCGACGGTTACCGCCACGTATCACGCGACTCACGCGGGAAAATACCAACTGACCGTGGATCTGCGGGCGATCGAGCGTTTCGTGGACGAACAGTTCGATCTCAATCACTGCCGGCTCGTGTTTAAGGTCGATGGGGCCACGATGTTCGATCAGGAATTTGTGCGCGAAGGGGAGTCGAAGATTTTCAAGTTTAACTACGAAAAGGAGTGGACGGCGGGCGATCATGAATTCGCGTTTGACCTCCGGCCGGTGGGGCCCGACGTCGAACAAAAGCGGCTGCTGCGGATCAGGCTGAATGCGGTGACCGTGCAGGGGCCGTTTGATAAAAAGCAGTGGGTGCAGCCGGTTGCTTATAAACGTTTTTTTCCGCGCGAGGTGCCGTCTTCGGTGAAGGCGCGCCGGGTTTATGCGCGGGAATTATTAGGCGAATTCACGACGCGCGCCTACCGTCGTCCGGTGGATAAAACGACGGTCGATCGGCTCGCGGCCTTGGCGGAAAGCGTGTATGCCCAACCGGCGAACACGTTTGAAGGCGGCATTGCGCAGGCGATGGTGGCGGTGCTGGCATCACCGCGTTTTATTTTCCGCGAGGAGGAGACCGAGCCCATGCGGCCGGGGCAGGCGACTGTCCTGGTCGACGAGTATTCACTCGCCTCGCGGCTGTCGTATTTTTTCTGGTCGTCGATGCCTGATGCGGAGCTTTTCAAGCTCGCGGGCGCGGGTCAGTTGCGCGCGAATTTGCCGGCCCAGATCACCCGGATGCTGCGCGATCCGCGCTCGGCGCAATTCGTCAGCAGCTTCACCGGCCAGTGGCTACAGGCGCGTGATATCGCCTCGGTGCAGATCGACGCCGGCTCCATTTATTTGCGCGAACATTCTGACCCCGCGCTCGAGGCCGCGTTTG
>JANYFP010000030.1 GCA_025362555.1 Verrucomicrobiota bacterium | reverse complement strand
CGAGTGTAGGACACAAGCTTGCTTGCAAGCGATTCGACGTTTGATCCGGCTGCGTGGATGCTGATCGCTTGTAAACAAGCTCCTACATCCGGAACGAAACTACACTCGGAACGACGCTACACTCGGAAGGATACGGCGCTGTTGTTTGTCATGGGCAGCAAGCTCGTTCGCGTTTTGGTAAGGCTAACCCAAACCAGAGCTTTCCTCCCGGCGATTGTTAGCTATGGTGAAAGCCAACCTCCGCTATTTATGAATCTTCCCAAATCTTCTGATGGTATTTCCCGCCGCGATGCTTTGAAAATCCTCGGAGCCGGCGTGGCTGTGGCCAGTTTTGGTTTAAATAAAACCAGTGCGACGGAAGCCGCCGTTGCGCCACCGTCGGCCTCGTCCACTCTCGGTTGGGAATTGCCGCCGCTCGGTTTCGCCTACGGTGCGCTGGAACCGCAGATTGACGCGAAGACGATGGAGATTCATTATACGAAGCACCATCAGGCCTACATCACCAACGCGAAGAAACTGCTCGAAGGCCACGCGGATTTATTGGCGATGGGACCGACCGCACTCGTCAATGATTTGGGCAAAGTGCCCGAAGCGATTCGCACTGGCATTCGCAATAATGCGGGCGGCCACGTGAACCACAGTTTTTTCTGGCAGGTGATCGCGCCTAGTGCCGGTGGCGGTGCGCCTGTGGGGACGTTGGCGGAGGCGATTGGCAAGGGTTTCGGTTCGGTAGACGAATTTAAAAAGCAGTTCACTGAAGCGGCGATGAAACGCTTCGGCAGCGGTTGGGCTTGGTTGAGCGTCAAGGAAGGCAAGCTGACCGTTCATTCCACGGCCAATCAGGATTCACCGTTGAGCGATGGCGCGAAGCCGGTGCTCGGGTTGGACGTGTGGGAACATGCGTATTATCTGCACTACCAAAATCGTCGCGCCGATTATGTCGGTGCGTTTTGGAATGTGGTGAATTGGAATCAAGCAGAGGCGAATTATGCGGCGGCGCTGAAGGCCTGATGGCATTTCGGGGATTTAAATCAGCGGATTTTTTCACAGAGGTCACGGAGATCGGATGGAGCTTCACGGAGTGATCTGAACCTGTTGCGGAATCTTCCAAAGATTTCTTCTCTGCTCTTAAATCTATTTTATTGAGTGTCTAAAGAATCGAAAAATTTTCAGCAAATCGGGCTGCCGGTGGCGCGGCATCACCTCTTTCTTTGCGTGGGGCCGGACTGCTGTGCGACGGATGACGGATTGGTAACGTGGGAGCACGTCAAGACGTCGCTCAAGGAACATGCGATCCCCGCGCTGCGGACGAAGGCGGCGTGTTTTCGGCTTTGTACCGAGGGGCCCTGGCTCGTGGTTTATCCGGAAGGCGTGTGGTATTCGCAAGTCACCCCCGAGCGATTCGAGCGTATCCGCCGCGAACATTTGCAAGGTGGCGTCCCGGTGGCCGAGTGGGTGAGGGCGGTCAATCCGCTGGGGGCAGGGTAGGAGAAAACGCGACGATCCATGTAAATGGATTTTAGGGAGAGGTGGTTGAGGGCAACCGTCCTTCCCTGAAACTGATCTCTTACTTCTGCACTACAAAGACCAGAAATTTCATGTGGTCATTCAGCGGCGCTGTGGAGGTGGCGATCACTTTGTCGGCTTCGACATCAATAATCGACAGAGTGAAGGCGTCGCCTTTCCGCCTCGCTTTTAACTCGTAATTCTTGGCCTCGGGAATGACTAGATCGACATCCCCCGTATAGTCCTGACCAAGGTGGCTGAGCGACACCGTGAGGGTGTGGTTGCCCAACTGGAGTTGGGGATTGGTTTCAACCGATGCTCCGTCGATTGACAAAATCTGGCAGCGTGCTTCGTAACCGGTGAAGAACTCGAGCTTGCTGGTGCGATGCACTTCCAAGCTGGCCAGCGGCCCAAGCGGTGCGATCGACGAGGCCGGATTATTGTGGCCAGTCGGCGTTTTGGCCCGCGGCGTCATGCAACCGCCGAGCAACAGCAACACCACGAGGGGAAGGAGATTCTTCATCTTAGCGGAAATATGAATAGACGCTCGGCCAGGGAGAGTCCACCCGTTAGCCGGTCTTTGGGGGTGGCAAGACCACTATCACAATTTTTTCGCGAGGTCGCGGGCCGGAAGTGTGTCTCCGGACAGTCTCCGGAGGGTAGAGCTTGCTTGCAAACGATCGGAGTTCGCACCGGGGCAATCCCTACCTTGAATCGCTTGTAAACAAGCTCCTACATTTCGATCTCCTCCATCCCGATCTCCTAAATCTCGAACTTCTACATATCCGAGCTCTGGCCAACGCGATCTCCAGCAAATTTGATGCGACGTGGCGGATGCCAGCGATCAGCTACTTCGCAGCAGGCTTCGTTTCCGCCGCGTTTGCCGGCTGCGCCGCACTCGCTGGCGTCATCACTGAGGGCACCGGCAGCACGATGAACTCGTGGGCTTTGGCCGGATCGAGATATTGTTTCGCCAAGGCGGATAACTCCGCCGTGGTCACACTTTCGTTGTCGGTATAACGCGAGCGGCTCCACTCGAGCTTTTGCGGAAATTCCTGCGCTGACGCGAGCACGGTGCTGAGCCAGTAACCATTCGTGCGCGCGGATTCCCGGAGCGCGGTGAGCACGGGTTGCTTGGCGCGGACCAATTCCTCCTCTGTGACACCGTCCTTTTGTAAGGACGCGGCGACCGCTTTGACCGCGTCGGCAATGACGCGAGCTTGGTCCGGCGCGACGGTGACGTCGGCGACGATGAAGCCATAGCCCGGGTAGGTATCACTCAGATCAGATCCGGCGTTGGGACTGTAAGTGCCGCCCATTTCCTCGCGGATTTTCACGCGAAGGCGATCACCTAGAATTTCGCTGAGCAACCGCAGGCGGCGCGCGATTTTCACCTCAAAGGCATCGGTCGTCGGCCAGAACAAGCGAACTACGCCTTTGGGAATTTCACTTTCGAAGCTGTAGGTTTTAATGAGAGGCGTGGTCGGCATGACCACTTTGCGCGCGGCCTCATATTTTGGTTTTTCCGCGCGGGCGGGCAGCGCTCCGAAGGTTTGTGCGACCGCGGCGATGGTGGCATCGGCATCAAAGTCGCCGACGATGGAGATTTCGAGTGCCCCGTGCGCGAACTCGCTGTTGAGCCAGGCTTTCAATTCGTCGAGGGTGCGCGCGAGCATGACTTTTTGCGCGGGCAAGCCGAAGCGCACGTCACCGCTCGCGAGGAGCGCGTCGACTTCGAGTTGGAACGGACCGTCGGGGGTGTGGGCGAGGCTCGCGTAGAGTTGGTCGGCCGCTTTGTGCACCTGCCGGATCGACTCCGGCCGGTAGCCCGGATCAGTCAGGAAAGCGCAGAAGAGTTGGAGCTGGAGCAGCAGGTCGTCGCGGTTGGTGCTACCAGCAAACGTAAACGCATCGGACTGGGCGCCAAAACCCAGCCCGAGGGTTTTTCCGGCGAGGATGCGCTGGAGATCATCGACACTGTGCTGGCCCAATCCACCCGCGGTAAACGCAACATTGGCGAGCAACGAGAGTCCCGGTTGCGAGAGCGGCATGCTGAGCGTGCCACTGCCAACGCGAACCGAAAGATGAATGGTGCTGGCCTCGAAGTCGGTCTTTTTCAGATTCAGGCGAACCCCATTGTTGAATTGGATCAAGGTTGCGCCGAGATCGTCGACATTCTGTTTTTTGACGACCACTCCGGGCTGGCCAAATTGCGTGTACGCAAACGCGGCTTGCTCCGTTTTCGCCTGGGCGATGAGGGGAAGTTTGTGACTGGCCTCGTAAGCCGTGCTGATCGCGGCGGGCGCGGCGCTGAGCTGCAGGTTGCCGCTGACGAAAATCTTGCGGCCGTTCGATTCGCTCCACGCGGTGCGCAACGCGGCGGTGCAGTCGGCGGGGCTAATCTGGGCGAGGGCGGGTTGGTACAACGCCAGGTCCGTGGAGGGATGAGTTGGCACGGAGCGATCGATCACGTCCTCCGAAATCTGGTCCGCTAAATTCGGCGAGCGGCGCGTGGACGCGGTGTGGACGGCCTGTTCGTAGTTGTTGCGGGTCTCCGCCACCGCTTCGGCCAGTTCATCGGGTTGAAAACCGAACTCGAGGGCGCGGCGTAATTCCTGTTCGGCCACGGCGAGCGCGGCGGACCATTGATCAGGGCGGCAGTTGAGTTCGATTGAGGCGTTGCGGAAAAAATCAAATTGCTCGGTGACTCCAACCTGCCCGCTAAGAAACGGGGCGCCTTCTTTTTTCGAGAGAATGGAGAGGCGGCGGTTGAGCATTTGCAGTGCGAGCGTGCGCGGAAGATATTTTAAGCGCAGGGCGGAGGTGTCCGGTTCGAATTTATACGGGACGACCATTTCCAGCGCGACGTTGACGCTGCCCGCTTCGGGTTCCGGATGCAGCGTGGTGACGACCGCGTTGTTGCCATTGACGACGCCAAGACTGGGTTCGGGCAGCGCCGGACCGCGGGCGGTGAGAGGCGAAAAGAGTTCTTTGATGGCAGATTCTGTGGCGGCAGCGTCGAGGTCGCCGGCGATGACGAGTACCATGCGGTCGGGGCGATACCAGGCGTTGTAGAATTCGACGAAGCGGTCGCGTTTGGCGGTCTTAATTACTTCTTCGGTGCCGATGGGCAGGCGCTGCGGAAAACGGGTGTCCGGCACAAGGAATTCCATTTCGGCCAGGTACGTGCGGAGGCCCACGGAATCGCGGGCGCGTTTTTCGCTCAGAATAATCCCGCGTTCCTTATCGATTTCTTTGTCTTCGAGTAGAAGGCCGCCGGCGACATCAGAGAAGAAAGTCAGGGACTCGTGGAGGGTCGATGGTTTGGTGTCGGGCAATTCGAGTTGGTAAATGGTGCGATCAAATCCGGTGGAAGCGTTGGTATCGCCGCCGAAGCCCATGCCGAGGCGCTGGAAAAACTCGACGACGCTGGCGGAGGGGAAATGCGTGCTGCCATTGAAAGCCATGTGTTCGAGAAAATGGGCGAGCCCGCGTTGATTTTCGTTCTCGTAGAGCGAGCCGACGTGCACCGTGAGGCGGGCGCTGACGCGGCCCTTGGGCTCGGTGTTGGGCAAAATGGCGTAGCGGAGGCCGTTCTCGAGACGGCCCCATTTGATGGCTGGGTCGGCCGGGAGATCGCTGGTTTCGTGGGCGAAATTCGCCGCAAAAGCCAGCAATGGCGCGAAGAGCAAGAGGAAGCACGTGGAACGCAGGGCGGTGACGGAACGGAGCGGGCGCATAGGAGTGAGTTTTCCGACCCGCCCGCGGACTGCAAGTTTCCAACGAAGGCTAAAATGAGGCCGGCCGCACCGACTTTTGTGTGGCCAAAAGCCCGGGCGGCTTCCTATCTGTAGGAAAATGATCAAAGCCAAACGTCAGACGAAACGTCCTGAGGATATCAACGCCGCCCTTGCGAAGAAGAAGGGCCCGGTTTCGCAATTCATCGCGACGAACTACCGCCACTTCAATGCGGCGGCGCTGTTGGACACTGCCAAGGGCTACGAGACCCATCTGAAAGCTGGCGGCAAGATGCTTGTGACGATCGCGGGTGCGATGTCGACGGCCGAGCTCGGCATCACGCTCGCCGAGATGATTCGTCAGGACAAAGTGCACGCCATCGTTTGCACCGGCGCGAATTTGGAAGAGGATATTTTCAATTTGGTGGCGCACGACTATTATGAGCGCGTGCCGAATTACCGGCATTTGACGGCCGAGGATGAGCAGGAGTTGCTCAGCCGCCACATGAACCGCGTGACGGACACCTGCATTCCCGAAGGCGAGGCGATGCGCCGGATCGAGGCGGCGGTGGCTGAGGAGTGGCTGGCTGCCGATCAGGCGGGCGAGCACTATTTTCCGCACGAGTTCATGTACAAGATTCTCCGCAGTGGAAAATTGAAGAAGTATTACCAGATCGATCCAAAGAATTCCTGGATGCTGGCCGCCTGTGAGAAAAATCTCCCGATCATCGTCCCCGGCTGGGAAGATGCGACGCTCGGCAATATGTATGCGGGCCGCGTCATCACGGGGGAGATCAAGAACGTACACACGGTGCGTACCGGCATCGAGTACATGGCCTGGCTTGCGGGTTGGTACACGAAGACCGCGAAGGAACTGCGCAACGGGGAAGGCTCGATCGGTTTTTTCCAAATCGGCGGCGGCATCGCGGGCGACTTTCCGATTTGTGTGGTGCCGATGCTGCACCAGGATCTGGGCCGCACCAGCGTGCCGTTGTGGGGTTATTTTGCGCAGGTCAGCGACTCGACCACGAGTTACGGCAGCTATTCCGGCGCGGTGCCGAATGAGAAAATTACCTGGGGCAAGCTGGGCTCAAAGACCCCGAAGTTCATCGTCGAAAGCGACGCCACCATTGTGGTGCCGTTGATCTTTTCGTGGGTGTTGGGCCAGTAAACGGATCAAAGTGAACCCCGGAGGCACAGAGCACGGAGAGGAGTATTCTCTGTGTGTTTGTGCTTCTTTGGTTTATCCAGTAAGCAACTCCTAAGCGCCGTGATTTGGGTCTATCGGTTCCTTTTTCTCCCGCTGCTTTTACTGCTGACGCCGTATTATTTGTGGCGGATGCGCCGGCGGGGAGGGTACGCGGAGAATTTCAGCCATCGTTTTGGCGGCATCGACGTGTTGCCCCCGAAAAAAACCGGCGTATCGCGCTTGTGGCTGCAGGCGGTCAGTGTCGGGGAAATGCTGGCGATTGCACCGCTGTTGGAAGCGTTCAAGCGGGAGGGTCTCGCGGAAGTTTATCTGACGACGACGACCAGCACTGGCTACAAATTGGCGAAGGAGAAGTATGGTGCGCTGACCATTGGCATCGGCTATTTTCCTTTGGATTTCTGGGCGTTCAGTGCACGCGCGTGGCGCAAGGTCCGGCCTGATCTCTGTATTTTAATGGAAGGGGAACGGTGGCCGGAACATGTGTATCAGGCGAACGCGCATCGCGTGCCGGTGATCAGTGTCAATGCGCGGTTGTCCGATCGGAGTTTCCGGCGTTCGATGCGATTTCGGCTGCTGTTGAGTCCTTTGGCCGCAGGTCTCAGTCACCTGTTGTGTTCGTCGAAGCGCGATGAGCAACGATTCCGGGCGTTGGGATTTCCGCTGGAGCGATTGGAGACGACGGGAAATCTCAAGCTGGATGTGCACATTCCAGTGATGAGCGACGGGGAAAAAACGGCTCTCCGTCACGAACTCGGTTTGAGCGATGGCTTGGTGCTGCTCGGTTCCTCCACGTGGCCCGGAGAGGAAACGGCCTTGCTCGCGGCGTTGAAGGTCGCGCGGGAAAGCGGACTGAAAATTTCTCTGATGCTGGTGCCACGGCATGCGGAGCGGCGCGAAGCGTTGCGCGCTGAATTGGAGCAATCGGGTTTCACGTTTCATTTCCGCACTGCGGGCAAGGCCCCGGCGACGGTTGATGTCGCGGTCGGCGATACGACCGGAGAGTTGCGGAAATTCACGCAACTGGCGGATTTGGTTTTTGTCGGCAAGAGCCTGGCGCCCCACGATGGCGGGCAGACGCCGGTTGAGGCAGCGGTGCTGGGCAAGCCGATCTTGCATGGGCCGCACATGACAAATTTCCGGGATATTATCCGCACGCTTACGGAGGCCGGAGCGGTGAGAAAGGTGGAGACACCTGCTGAGCTCGGCCGCGCGGCGCTCGAACTATTGGCGGATGCGGTGCAGCGCGAGAAACTGGCCGTGGCGGCTCGTGGCTGGCACGAGGTGAATCGAGGCGCCACCGAGCGTACGCTGGCGGTGATTCGGCGTCAGTTGCACCGGTGATTTTTCGCACGTCGGATCTGGTGGCTCGTGCATTCACCGCGAGCCGGGCTTCGCCTAAGTATACTATTAGTTGACCTAAAGCGACGGACTCAGATGTCAACTAATAGTATACTTAGGGCTGCGTGCTGTCGATCGAAGGGAGGCGGGCGAGGTTAAGTGCGGGGCTCGGCGGGCGGTTCGGGCGGCTTGGCGGTGGGGAGCGGCGCTGCGGGCGAGAGCGGAGCGGTCGTTGGGTGCGGTGCGGCTGGCGCGGCCGTGGACGTTGAGTCGGGGGCCGCGGGCGTCAGGTCGATAACGGGGATGGTCGCGGGGATTTCCGTTCGCGCTTTCGGAATCACCACTGGGGCGACGCGTGGGCGACGCGTGCCTTCGTAGAGTCGGATACTATGCCGGCGCTGGTCGTAGCTGATAATTTCGGAATAGCGGCCCCAACTGAGCAAAGTGCGGAAAAGTTGGCGTGGCTTTTCATGAGGCAGCGCAATCGTCAGCTCACGGATGAGTTCCTCGTCCGAGAGGACTTGGTTTTCCTGCACGCGAATCAAGCGGACGAGCAGCTCGAATATTTTCAATTTCAACAACTGCTCGCGCACAATTCGTTTTTGCTCCGATGGTGCGGCGGCGAGGGCTTCCAAACCCACAGGGGTGATCGCCACATCCTGCCCCGGGGTCCGCACAAGTCCGAGCAACTCGGCTGCTTTCACCAGGCGCACGATGGCGCCGAATTCCTTTCCCAGGCGCTCCGCGAGTTCGAAGACGTCGACGGCCACCTGGTCGATCAGACCGAGGAGTCCCAACACTTCCGCGGGCGTCACGTATGGAATGGAGACTGGTGCGATGTGCCGGCGGGTTTCGTCCACTTTGGTCGAGACCTTGCCGGCGTCGGCCAGGGCGACGGCGGTATCGGGCAAATTGGTGTGCGTGAGGATGCGGTGGAGATTTTCCACCGTGGCGCGGAAGGCGGGCGAATCCGGGTCGCGCGGATAGGGCATCGTGACCGGGACCACGACATCCACCCGTCCGGGATTGGCCGCGAGCAAAACGATCTTGGTGGCGAGGAAAACGGCTTCGCTGATGTTGTGCGTGACAAACACCATGGTCCGCAGCGGGTGGTCTGCGCTGGCGAGGAGACGGGCAATTTCGTTGCGGAGAGTTTCGGCGGTGAGCACATCGAGAGCACTGAAGGGCTCATCCATGGCCAGCACTTCAGGGTTGGCAATGAGGGCGCGGGCGATGCCGACGCGTTGCTTCATACCGCCGGAC
>JANYFP010000573.1 GCA_025362555.1 Verrucomicrobiota bacterium | reverse complement strand
TGTCGGCTTCACGCGCATCGCGTCCAAACAGTCGCCGCAACGCACCGTGCAATTGCTCAACGAAATTTTCTCCAGCTTCGACCGGATTGCCGAACAACTCGAACTCGAAAAAATCAAAACCATCGGCGACGCCTACATGTTGGTGAGCGGCGTGCCTTCCATTCGTCCGGACCATGCCGAAGCCTGCGCCAACGCCGCGTTTGAAATGATTGAAGCCGTCCGGGTTTTCAACCGGCGCCATCAACTGGAGTGGAACATCCGCGTCGGCATGAACAGCGGTCCCGTCGTCGCGGGCATCATCGGCACCAAGAAATTCTCGTATGACCTTTGGGGCGACACCGTCAATATCGCCAGTCGCATGGAGTCGCACGGCCAACCCGGAAAGATCCAGATTTCCGAAGTCACCATGAAGTTGCTCGGGAATAAATTTGAATTCGATCCCCAGGGTGAAATCGACATCAAGCATTCCAACCGCATGGCCACCTACTTGCTGCGGAAACTGCCCGCAAAGTAATCGCGTCAGTTCAGGTTCTGCCTCGCTCGCCCGAAAAATCCCGCGCGCAGAAAAACGTGCGGATTGCTCCATTAAGTTCCACGTCGCGACGTGGAAGCTAACAGATTAATGTAGGCGCGTCCGGTCTCTGCCGTCCGCACCCAACGCAAGACTCTCAACTGATTTCCCCGCCTCAGTCTTTCGCGGTCCACTTGAAAACCAACGCAGACAATCCCGGCAGCGTCAGTCCCAACGAATAATCGAAACCGTCAGCCAGGGCCGTGCTCGCCTGGCGGCCGCCATGATTGCCGACGCCCGAGCCGCCGTAATATTGGGAATTAGTGTTCAGCACTTCACTCCAGTATCCCTGGTACGGAACTCCGACGTTGTAACGCGTGCGGGTGAGCGGAGTAAAATTGCACACCACAAGATAGGCGACCTTTTGCGCATCATCCAACCGCAGAAAACTGATCACGCTGTGATCACCGTCCGTGCAATTCACCCAGCGAAAGCCCGACGCGCGAAAATCACTGCAACTTAACACCGGGTCGCTGGTATAGAGTTTGTTCAGGTCGCGGACCAACTGACTGAGTCCGGCGTGTTCCGGTTGCTGCAACAATTGCCAATCCAGACTCGCGTCGTGGTTCCATTCGCTGCGCTGGCCGAACTCCCCGCCCATGAAGAGCAGTTTCTTGCCAGGATAGAGCCAGATATATCCATAGAGCGTGCGCAAGTTCGCCGCTTTTTCCGCGCTGCTGCCCGCCGCCATCTTGCCCAGCATCGAGCCCTTCAAGTGGACCACTTCGTCATGGGAATAAACGGAAATGAAATTTTCCGAATACTGATATATCATCCCGAACGTCAGTTTGTCATGCGACCATTTGCGATGAATCGGATCCTTCTGAAAATACGTGAGCGTGTCGTGCATCATGCCCATGTTCCACTTGTAATCGAAACCCAACCCGCCGTCGCGGGTCGGACGACTGACCATCGGGTAGGACGTCGACTCCTCCGCGATCATGACCGCGCCCGGATAATAATGATGCACCAGATCGTTGACCTGCTTCAGGAAACCAATGGCCTCAAGATTTTCGCGGCCGCCATATTGGTTGGGAATCCATTCACCTGATTTACGCGAATAATCCAGGTAAAGCATCGAGGCAACGGCGTCGACGCGCAGACCGTCGATGTGATAGCGCTCCAGCCAGGACAACGCGCTCCCGATCAGGAAACAGCGGACCTCATGCCGGCCATAATTAAAGATGAGCGTGCCCCAATCCATGTGTGCGCCCAGTCGCGGATCGGCGTGCTCGTAAAGATGGGAACCATCAAATTCCGCCAGCGCGAAACTGTCGCGCGGGAAATGCGCGGGCACCCAGTCCACAATGATGCCGATCCCGCGTTGATGCAGATGATCGACAAAGAATTGAAAATCATCAGGCGTACCCCAGCGGTGCGTCGGTGCAAAATAACCCGTCACTTGATAGCCCCACGATCCCGTGTACGGAAACTCACTCACCGGCATCACCTCGATGTGGGTGAAGCCCATTTCCACCGCGTAATCCGCCAACTGCGGGGCCAACTCGCGATAATTGAGCGGACGATTCGCTTCCGCCGTGTTCCGCCGCCACGAGCCGAGATGGACTTCGTAGATCGACATCGGGCGATCCACCTGCCCGGCCTGCGCCTTTCGTTTGTCCATCCACTCACCGTCGCCCCATTGATGGTGGGCGGTGTCCTTGATAATGGCGGCATTGTTCGGTGGTGCCTCAAAATACGTCCCGTACGGGTCCGTCTTCATCCGCATATTTCCCTGCTGATCCCAGATGGCGAACTTGTAGATTTCTCCCTCGTGAAGGTCAGGCACGAAAAGTTCCCACACTCCTGATCCGCCCAACGGTCGCATCGGATGATAGCGGGCATCCCAACCGTTAAAATTGCCTACAAGTGACACCCGCGAAGCGGCCGGAGCCCAGACCGCAAACGCCACCCCGGGGACATCGCCCATGCGCCGCACGTGCGCCCCTAGCTTTTCGTAAACGCGGTGCTCATTGCCCTCATTGAAAAGATAAAGATCCTGCTCCGAGAGCGTCGGCAAAAATGAATAGGCATTATAAACCTGATGAATATCGCCCCAAGAGGTCTCGTATCGGATCTGATAACGGAAAACTTTCTTCGCCGGGATAAACAGCTCAAAAAAGCCTTCCGGTGCCAGCAGATTCATGGCATGCGCCGGCGCGTTGGGCGCATCGAGCTCGACCACCGCACATTTCACTGCGGCACGCACAAATGCGCGCACCACCACCCCCGATTTTTTCCGGTAAACCAACGGGTGCATCCCGAGCCAGCCATGCGGATTTGCCTGATGATTACCTAGGAATGCGTTCAGCTCGTTGACGGGTATAATCACGGGATGAGGACTAAATTTAAGACAAACGGGTTATTTCACACGCAAAAAAAGCCCCGCGGCTCGCGACATGTCGGCCGGGTGAATCCTTCGCTGCGATCGGAATGGTGGAAAGTGAGGACACTGGTTCGAAAAACACTTCCTGATGAATGCACTAACTGTGCCGACGTCTTCGACCGCGTCTAGCCGAAACGGAACAATCTCCCTCCCCACCGGTACTCTATGGGAAATCTCATTGCGCCAAACCCCACTGCCCGCCACTTCCACCTTATGCTTTTGGCCCGTGCCCACCGCTTTTTCTCCGTCACCTGCGCCGCTTTCTGCCTGCTCTCGTCGCTGGCCCATGCTCAGCCACACCAACCCATCATCAACAGCGACAAGCTGGATGTGGACCTCGCAACCAAGGAATCAATTTTCCGCGGCCATGCCCGACTGGTTTACGATGATATTTTACTCACCGCCGATGAAATCCGCTACCATCAAAATGGCCACGACGCCACCGCCATTGGAAACGTTGTCCTGACCTACGGCAAACGCCGCCTCCTCGCCGACGACGGCACGTATAATTTCGAGACCAAGGCGCTGCATCTGCACAACATCCGTCTCGGTGAATTCCCCGTTTATCTTTCCGGCGACACCGTGGACGGAACAATCGACGAAATGGTGTTCACCAACGCCACCGTCTTCTTTCGCGAAAACGCCAATTACACGCCATCGTTTCACGCCAAAAGTCTCACGTACGTGAAAGGCCGCATTGCCAAAGCCAACGGACTCAGCCTCGGCTTGCTCGGCGGCCATTTTCTTTCGCTGAACAGTTTTGAGCAGGCGCTCGATTCCAGTTTCCTTTCCTACCTGACCGCCAAGGTCGGTTACCGCGGAGATCTCGGCGCGATCGCCGAATTGGGCCTGCACATTCCGGTCAAACCCGGATTCAATATCGGCGGAGATCTCGGCCTCTATTCCTCGCGCGGTGTTCTGATTGGACCGTCCGGCACCTACCGTCAGAAAAACGCCGAAGGTTCCTTCGACGGCTTTTTTCGCTCCGGCTATATTCATGACAACGGCGATCGAAAAAACGACGTCCAGGGAATTCCAGTCTCTCCCGACCGTTCCTATTTCGAATGGTCGCATCAACAGGAAATCGGCGAACACGTCAGCCTCGTCGGACAATTCAACTACTGGAGCGACTCCGAAGTGCTCCGCGATTTTCACCGCCGGATTTTCAATCGTGTCCAGCAGCCGGATTCCTTCCTCGAAGCCGCGTACACCGGCGACAATTTCTCCGTGAGTGCCTTCGGCCGCGTCAATCCGAATCCTTATTTTCGCGTGCAGGAACGTCTGCCGGAAATGCGCTTTGATCTTCTCCCGTCCGCTGCACCGATGGGCTTTTACCAACGCTTCAACGCCAGTGCCGCCGCGTTAAAAGCGGACGCCTTTGCTTCGCAACCGGAATTCCATACCGGCCGCTTCGATGTCTACTATGGAATCGAGCGTCCGATCACGCCCACCGCCTGGTTTGCCTTTACCCCCGTCGCCGGAGCCCGCGTGACCCAATACACGAACGCGGTCGGAGCCAAGGACACCTACACGCGCACGATTGGAGAATTGGGCTTCGATACGCACCTACTGACCAGCGGCACTTTTGATTACAAAAATGAAGTGTGGGAGATCGACGGACTCCGTCACCTCTTCGAACCCAAACTTTCCTATCGTTACGCGCCCGAGGCCGGCTCTGGCCGCCGCTATATTCCACCCATCGACCAGCGGGTCTTTTCCACTTACCTCCAACCGCTCTCCATCGGGGATAGCCGCTACATCGATGAACTCACCAACGTAAACACGATGCGGCTGCAGTTCGACAATACCCTGCAAACCCGCGATCCCGCCTACGGCTCCCGCAATCTTGCCACGCTTAATTTTGCCGCCGACTACCGCTTCGATCACGTGACCGGACGCAAACCCCTCTCCGATATCTACACCGAATTGGCAGTCATGCCCGCTCCCTGGTTGCGTTGGGAAGTCTTCAACCGCTTCGACCCGCACCAACCAAGCCAGCAGGAAATCAATACCGCCCTCGTCCTCGTTGACCAAGAGTGGTGGTCACTCCGGCTTGGCACCTATTTCCTGAAACGTAACTACGATCAATACGACCTCCAATACCGTCAGCGCATCAACGCGGTTTATGATGGTTTCGGCCAGTGGCGCTACGATGCCAAGAACAACCGTTTTACCGAGCAAAGCTACGGCGTCATGCAACGGCTCGGCCAAACTTGGTCTGTCAAATACGAGGTTTCCCTGCTCGAAGGCAACAGCCGCACCAGTCGCGTCTCATTTAACATCGAGGTCGAGTTACTCAAATTCTAAACCGGCCATCGAGCCACTCGCCATTCGCCTTTGGCTCCGTCGGCAGAGCCAAATCAGCGAATCGCGAAGGTCGGTTCGCGGTGGGAAAATAATTCGTTTCGACTCATGAATCCCAACATTGCGGCCAATCAGCAGCGGCTGTTCCTCGAATTCCTGCGCGAACTCCGCCCGCACTTGCGCCGCGACAGTTCCTTGCCGCGACGCATCAAGGAAATTTTCTCCCGCAACCGCTCGATCGGTTCCCGCGATCGCAAACTCTACCGCGAACTCGTCTACACCGCGCTGCGCTATCTGCCGTGGGTCGAACCCTGGCTCGATGAATCCCCCGAGGTCGCCGCTAAAATCACCGCGTGGCTCGCGCCCGAATTAAAGCCGACCTCACCCTACCGCGCCGCGCATTGCGGCGACTGGCCGGTCGTGCCTGAAACCCTCGCGGGCAAATCCGAAATTCTCCTCGCGCAACTTTCCCCGGTCGGACTCAAAACCTCCTTCGCCCCGCAGGATCTCCTGCCCACCTGGTTCCGCGAACACTGCCCCGCCGCATTTGAATCTCCCCACCTCGACGCCATCAACAGCCGCGCCAGCGTCTGGGTCCGAATTCAATGCACCGATCGCAACCTCGTCTTTGACGAATTTCGCGGGCAACAGTGGAACTTCACGCCCGACGCCGATTTCCCCGACGCCATTTTCCTGCCGCCCAACGCAGAGGTGGCCAACACCGACGCCTACCGCCGCGGCTTCATCGAAATCCAAGACCTCGGATCGCAAATGGTTTTGGCCCACACGCCCGTCGTGCCAGGCGAACGCTGGCTTGATGTCTGCGCCGGCGCCGGCGGAAAAACCCTGCAGCTCGCCCGCCTCCTCGGCCAAAGGGGTCACGTTGATGCCACCGACATCCGCGTCGATATTCTGGACGAACTCGCCGATCGCGCGAAACGCGCGCGGCTCGAAAATATCGCCATCGTTCAAACCCCGGAAACCACTTACGACGGCGTACTGGTGGACGCGCCATGCTCCGGCTCCGGCACCTGGCGCCGCCAGCCGCATTTGAAATGGTACGTGAAGCCCGAGACGATCGCCTCCTTCGCCGCCACGCAGCTCCAAATTCTCCAGACCAACGCCGCGCGGGTAAATCCGGGTGGACTCCTAGTGTACGCCACCTGTTCGCTCAGCCACCACGAAAATCAAGACGTTGTCGCCGCATTTTTGTCCACCCATCCGCAATTCAAACCGGAACCACCAGTGAAGAATTTTGGCGCGGCATTCGATGGTCTTGGCACGTCGCTCCTCCCCGGCACCCGCAACACCGACGGCTTTTACGTGGCCGTGCTCCGGCACCGCGCGAAATCGTAGGCCGCGTTACCGAGCGAATGTGACATCAGCCACTTGCTCGCGCTCCCGATTCTTTTGTGGCCGGGGTGCCCTCACCCCGCATCTCATTCTGCGCACGGCTAACCGCTGGTTCAGTCGCACCAAAGAAAAGGGGAAAAAGACCGGGAGCAGGTATATTTATCGACGCTATTTCGGCGCTATTTAGACGCAAAAAGTAACGAGCAAGTAATCCGTTTGGATCAACCTTGGATTTTCCCGTTGCACCCGCGCCAGCCGCCCCCTCGACTCGGCCCGTGGTTGCCGAAGCTGATTATCGTATAAAATTACCTGTGTTCGAAGGTCCCTTGGACCTCCTGCTCTTCCTCCTCAGGAAGAACGAACTGGATATCTATGATATCCCCATCGCGCAGGTCACCCGACAGTATTTGGAGGTGCTCTACGCAATGAAAGAGCTCTCCCTGGATGTCGCCGGTGAGTTCTTCGTCATGGCGGCGACTCTCATGGAGATTAAGAGCCGGATGCTTCTCCCGAAGCACCAGCAGGCCGTTGATCCCAACGCTGAGGAAGACGACCTCGACCCACGCTGGGAACTCGTTCACCAACTTCTCCAGTACAAGAAATTCAAGGAAGCCGCCGGCAACTTGGGCCAAATGTCTCTCGATGCCCAAAATCGGCTTCCCCGGCCCGACTCCGCTTTTGCCCCGGTCTCCGAACGCGCTTTAAAACACGTCGACCGCATCGACCTCTGGAACACCTTTAATTTGGTCCTGCGCCGGTTAGCCGAGAAGTTGGTCGTCGGCGAAATTCACGCCGAAGAAGTAACCGTCGCCGACCAGATGGAATACGTGCTCGAACATATCAAGACGCACCGATCCTTCGTCTTCTCCCATCTGGTCCCGGAAAAAACAACCCTTCGCCGGCTCGTCGCCACCTTTCTTGCCGTGTTGGAACTGACCCGTCTGGCCAAGTTGCGCCTGGAGCAAAACGAAGCCTTCACCGACATCCTTTGTATCGCAGTGGAGCAAAACGCACTTGAAACCAAGACCGAGGCAACCACGGTAGCGGTATCCGATGAAGAAAATAACCCGTCGCCCCAAAGCTAAGTCAGCCCACCTTCTGGGCGTTGGCCTCGACAACGAGGATGGACACAAACGTCTCACCACGGCGGCAGAATTCACCATTGTTGGCGGATCCGATGAGACCCACGGACGCATGACCGAGACCGTCATCAAGACCTTTGAAGAACTAAAAACCCGCGGCAAGAAACTCCAAGCCGTCGAGGCCCAGGAACTCGCCGAGATCATCCACAAATCAACTCCCCGCTGAGACCAGCTTGCGTTTTTCCACCACTTCCATTCGCTCACTTTATGTCCGAAAAAATCTCCCATCTCGATAACGACTCTTTTAAAACGGCTGTCGCCGGCCCATTGCCCCTGCTCGTGGATTTTTGGGCACCTTGGTGCGGGCCGTGTAAAGCCATCGCCCCCATCCTCGATGAGCTCGCCACCGAACTTGATGGCAAGCTGAAGATCGCCAAGGTCAACGTGGATGATAACGGTGATCTCGCCGCACAATATGGCGTACGCGCCATTCCCACCATGTTGCTCTTCAAAGGCGGCCAATTAGCCGAGCAATTTGTCGGCATGATGGACAAGACTTCCCTCAAGGCGAAACTCGCCGGCAAAATCTAAAGCCACCTAGTTCGCACTCTCTCGCCGGAGCTCTCACGCTCCGGCTTTTTCGTGTCCTGCGCGCTCGCGTTTACCTTCCGCCGAGGATTCCCAGGCAGAGCAAGACCCCAAACACTGCGAGGAATTTCGCCGTGGCCCCGAGCAACGCAATTTGCTCCGTCGGTTCCCGGGAGGCACTTAGCCGCCGCGTCAATGCCACCGCCCACGGCGCGAGCAAAACCGGTAGCAACACGAGCCACCGGTAACCATAAAGAAACAACGCCGCCGGACAGAGCAGTGCGAACGCGACCGAGAGCGCATATTGCCACACGGCAAATTTACGCCCGAAACGCACGACCAGGGTTTTCTTGCCGGCAACCGCGTCCGTTTCGACATCCCGATAATTATTCACGACGAGAATATTGGCGGCGAGCAGCCCGATCGCCGCCGCACAGGAGGTCACATCGGGGGTCACGAAACCAGCTTGGACGAAAAATGTCGTCCCCACCGCAACCAGTCCGAAAAAAATAAACACGAAGAGATCCCCGAGACCATTGTAGCCGAGAGGAAACGGTCCGCCGGTGTAGGCGATAGCACAGACGATACTAATCAGACCGATGGGCATGAGCACCCACCCTCCCTCGCGCACCAGCAACAACCCCACGACAAAAGCCGCACTGAGCACGAATGCGGTTGCCGCGAGCATTTTTTGGGGAGTTACCAAACCCGCCGCGACCGCCCGACGCGGTCCGACCCGCGCTGCGGTATCCGCGCCCTTCACGAAATCAAAATAGTCATTCGCGAAATTTGTCCCGATTTGCACGAGCAGCGCAAACGCCAGGCAAACGGCCGCCTTGCCGTAATTTCCCTGCCCGTGCGCGAACGCCAACGCAGTGCCGACCATCACCGGTATAATTGCCGCCGGCAGCGTGCGCAGTCGCGCCGCTTCAATCCAAATGCGCCAGGAAGAAATCGCTGTAGGGTTGTTCGTCAAAACCCAGCCAGTGCATGGGCTTCTGCGCGTCATGTCAAAAGACATTCGGCCTGGGTCCATCGAGTGACGACGCCAATTCTTCTCCGCGCAATCCGCCGCGCTTAAACCCAAGTCGCGCCGCGCCAGAGCGAATCGTTTGCAGCTACAGTTTTCAATAACACCGAATCAATTTCGCATTGAGCTCCGTTGCTATTGTTGAACAACGACGGATTTGCCATCGGCCCATGCGGTTACCACTCGACCAACAAAATAGTGAACATTCTTTGAAACTTTTAATCCGAGGAGCGAGTTATCCTCAGTAAGCCAAGCTCGGTCAAAACCGGGCAGGCGCTCTTCAACAGAATCAACGGAAATAAAAACCATGAAAACTACTCACCTCATTATTGCGTCACTGCTCGCCTCAATCACGTCGCTCGCGGCATTTGCCGAGCAAACTGCCCCGAAACCAATCTCCCAGCCGCAACCGCTCTACGCATTTGAACTTCGTAAAGCTTGCATGGAAGGTGCCGTAGAAGTCGCCTATACTGTGGATCCTAAGGGTAACGTCACCAACCTAAAGATCCTCAGCTCAACCAACCGAGTTTTTGAGCAGCCCACGCTCGAAGCGATGCGGCGATGGAAGTATACGCCCGCGATGGAAGACGGCAACCCCATCAGTTTCGTATCAAAGCTGCTGGTCATGTACTCTGGCGACTGGAATAATTCAGAAACAAAAACCGAGGTTCTTGTCGCGCAACTTCGCAAAAGAAAAAGCTGACACCGTGCGTCCACCGGATTTTTTCCATCGTGAGTGAACTGCCGCGACCTTGCCCCGCGCGGCGAAAAATCCACCCAAAATACTCACTGCAAAAGAGCTGGGCAGTGTCTGCGAAATAAATCGGTGAATCGAGTAGGCACAGGTCTCCGTGCCTGTGCGATTGAATCAGGCGGCTGAGCGAGCTAAATGGGTGGCCGGCGTTACCGAGCAGATGC
>JANYFP010000562.1 GCA_025362555.1 Verrucomicrobiota bacterium | reverse complement strand
GGACAATTTCTCGGTGGGCGGACTGGCGTAATAAAATTTCCCATAGTTGCCAAGCCCGACCAGCGGATATCCGTCGGGGATGCGAATTTCACCCCATCGAATTGCGGCATAAAGCTTGGATGAAATTTGCTGCACGGCTTCGATGTTATAGAATTTTCCTCGTCGCGTGACGTCGCCGGTGGGGCGATCATCTCGCACCTCCATCGCGCCGGCAGTGGCCTGAATGTGACCGTCGGTCCAATGCCACTGCGCATCGAGTTCGAACAGGTTCGCTTGGAACGTCGGGGTGGAAGTGGTGCCGCCAATTGGTCCCAGGTATTCACTACCGAACCAGATTTCAGAGGAGAAATCCTTTTTGGCATCGAGTGTTCCCGTGCGGTGAGCACTGGCACTCAGGTGGAGCGACTTCATTGGATCGATACTTAGCCGTGCCGTTACCGACTTGTCAGAGTTGTAGTCGTGCCGGGTGTCGGAGCCGCCATTTTGTACGGCAAGATTGTATTGGACGCGACCGAGCGAACCGTAAATTTGGACTCCTTCGTCGATGCCCCAGAGGTCAGAGATTGAATGCGTGATCAACGGATTCGCCATGACGTTGCGGGCTTGGTATTCCTCACCGAACGGGATATTAAAGCGACCGACTCGGAGGCTTAGTCCAATGTCGTGCCCGGCGGTGAGGACGTTCTCCATGTCGGCATAGAGTTCGCCGAGGTAAAGACTGTTATCCTCGCTCTCCCGGGTTGCCAGTTGAAGCTCCGCAAAAAAATAGACGGTTTTCCACACCGGTGCTTCCACGTATAAACGGGCTTCATCGACGACAAATTCAGAATTCGGGTATGCTCCGTCTCGTTTTGAATTAAAAAAGGCCAGGCCAACTTCTCCACTCAACCGGATTTCTCGCGCGGCCCGCAATACGGGTTGTTCCTGTCTTATCGGTTCTGCGGGCGGGACTGATTCTGGTCTGGGCTCCGAATTCTTTTCTGCCCCTTTGTTTTGCAACTCGTCGAGCCGCTGGCGCAGGGTGTCAATTTGCTGCTGCTGTTTTTGGATCTGTTCCTGTAAGAGTCGATTTTGCGCCGCTAATTCACCTAAACTTGAGGCGGGGACTTCACTGCTGGCGCTTGAAGCCATCCCGGGCATGGCACCGAGTAAGCCGCAAAAAATGCTAAGGAGGTATAGTCTTCGGCGAAGCATTGGCCCTTGAGTACTTGGAGCTAGTCCCGTTTCGGTTCGAACTGCAAGTAATTCGGCGCGATGGGTTTTCCTAAACGCTGATTCAGGGCGATTTAATCCGGCCTCGGCGTATTCATCAATGATCCGCTTGAAATGAGGGATATTCCTTAAGTTGCGGCGCGGTTAGCCGATGTAGGTTCTATTCCAGCCCCCATGCGCCCAAATTACTCATTCTACAGCTTGATCGTTTGTGTCTTGTTCTCCGCCTTGTCGCTTAAGGCCGACGAGAAAACCGAACCGCCCGTCCCGGTTCGCATGGTCCCGCCCGATGTTCCCGCCAGCTTTACTCACGCCACCACGACCGGTTTGGTGACGATAAACTTCCTCGTTGATGATAAAGGCAACGTGCAGGAACCCAAGGTCGTCAAATCCACCCACCCGGAACTCGAGGCTCCTGCGCTTAAGGCCATTGTTAAATGGCGTTTCAAGCCGGCCAAGAAAGACGGCGTCGCGGTCGCGGTGCGCGTCACCATTCCCATCAAGTTCCAGAACGAGTAGTCCTGATATTTTCCCAATAATTCAAATTCACTGTATTTATGTCCAAGGTCACCCTCACGGTTGGTAAAAAAATAACTTTTGGTTTTTTGGTGGTGCTCGGCCTGTTGGCGGTCATCGCCGGCGTGTCGCGCTATGCCCTGAGCAATGCCGGCGATAAATTCAAAATGTTCTCCGTCAGCACCGCCGAATCGCACACCGCGCTTTCGCTGCAGACGACGATGACGGCCCTCAAGGCCCAGGTAAATGATTTCCTCGCCAGCGGCTCCGTCGAAAGCAGCGAGGCCTACCAAGCGGCTTATAAACACCTGCTCGCCGAAATGGCCCTGGCGGAAAGAGACATCACCGATCCCGGCCGCGCCAAACAAGTCGCCACGGCCAAAGGGCTGCTCAACCGCTATAATCAAACCTTCGTCAGCTTGGCCGAAAACAACGCCCAGCGCAGCAAGGTCGAGGACTCGATCCTGACCCCGAAAGGCTTGGAAATGAAAGACAGCCTGCAAAATCTCATGGCCGAGGCCAAAGCCCAGGGCGATATGAACAGCGCCTTCCGCGTGGCCAACGCCCTCCGCTCATTCTTCGAATGCGGCACCCAGGTCGCGACGTTCCTTAAGACTTCCAAGAAAGAGGACGCTCAAGCCGCCCGCGATTCCCTGCAATTTGTCACCAAGCAAATCCAACTCATTGAAAAGGATCAGGAGGAGTTGGAGAAACTCGACGCGACTTTGAAGGATGAAAAGAAAACAGCCCGCCTCGTCTCACTGCGGGAAGCCGCCGTCGCCTACAGCAGCGGCATCGACGGCGTCGTGGAATCCAAAAGCAAGCGCGATGAATTGATCGCCGATGGCATCAACAAGATCGCCCCCGAATTTACCGCTACTGTCGCTCAGCTCGCGAAATCGGTGCAGGCTTATCAGGACGAAATCGAGGTCGGTGTGCGGGTGAGCCAGAAGCGGAATGAAATTCTCCTGCTCAGTATCACCGTCGCCGGCATTATTCTGGGTCTGGTCGGCGCGTGGGTCGTGACCCGCGGTGTGACCGGGCCGATTCGCAACATTGCCCTGCATCTTTCCAGCAGTTCAGAGAAAGCTCAAATTTCCTCCACCCAGGTTGCGCAAGCTGCGCTGACGATGGCTGATGGCGCCAGTCAGCAGGCCGCGTCCTTGGAAGAAACCAGCTCTGCGCTCCATGAGATCTCGAGCATGACGAACCGCAATTCCGAGAACGCGCAAAATGCCAAGAAGCTTGCCCAGGAAGCGCGCCAAACCGCCGACTCCGGTGCCAGCGACGTCGAGCAAATGAAAGCCTCGATGAGTGCCATTCAGGCTTCCAGCAGCGAAATTTCAAAGATCATCAAGACGATCGATGAGATCGCATTCCAAACCAACATTCTTGCGCTCAACGCCGCCGTCGAGGCGGCCCGCGCCGGTGAGGCCGGACTTGGATTTGCCGTCGTCGCCGACGAAGTGCGTAATCTGGCCCAACGCTGCGCCGCCGCGGCCCGCGAGACCAGTGATCGAATCTCCGACTCGACGGAGAAGAGCACGCAAGGCGCGCAGATGAGTGAAAAAGTCGCGACGAATCTCTCCGCCATTGTTGAGCGCATCCGCCGGCTTGACGAGATGGTCGCTGAGATCGCTCAAGCTTCGCACGAGCAAAGCAAGGGCATCACGCAAGTCAGCGAATCGGTCAACGGCATCGATCGCATCACGCAAAGCAACGCCGCCCTTTCCCAGCAGTCCGCTTCGTCCGCCGAAGAGCTCAAGACCCAGGCCGAAGAAGTTCGCTTGGAAGTCGCGAAGCTCATGAGTCTCGTGGAAAGTTCTGCTCCTGCGGTCACGAAAACCGAGCAGAAGCCCGAAAAGAAAGCCGAGAAGAAGGTTGAAAAAAGATCAGAAGCGAAAGCCCACGTGGTTCGCCCGACGGCAGCAAGTCGGGGCAATGCGGTGGCTGGCACGATCGGCGGCAACAGTAACAACCGGATTGTTCGCCCGGCAATTTCGAACGGTAACGATCATCCCCGTAACGGCCACGCCGCCCCCAAAGGCACCGTGAGTGCGGCTGATTTTTTCAATGACGTTGAATCCTGAGCCGTCACCAAACAATCAGAGTAAGAACGAAACCCGGCTCCCGCCGGGTTTTCTTTTTTTGGCAGAATCAGATAAACATCAATTTCCGTAGCTGACCCCTGCAGTCTGTCTGCACCGAGTGGGAATGAGAAAAGCCATTGTCTCGCGAAGGGGTCGAAGGTGACGAAGGTCGGGCCCGGATTTATTACGCGTTTTTTCCGTGTTTCGCGGGCAACTCTGATTACGGGAAACGGCGTGGGGTAATATATCGGAATGATTTACCACGAAACACGAAATACACGAAAGGAGGGATACGGAGCGCGTGCAAGCACGCTGGCCTACGTCGGGCGAGGGATCTACGGAAGGCCGGCGCCAAGCACTGGCCCTCCATTCGGAGCTGCGGTGAAGGGACTCACCTGCCTACCATTTCGGCAGGATCAAGGGCTCGGGATGAAAAGCACGCAGACGGCTCGCGGCACGGTGGCGGAGTGGCCGGTGGCGGTGAGGCGACCGGTGGTCGCATCCACTTTATAAACGACGAGATTGTCGCTGTCACGATTCGCGCAGACTAACCAGGCTCCATCGGGGGTGAGATTAAAATTGCGCGGATGACCACCACCTGACGGAACGATTTCTATTAGCTTTAGCGTGCCATCTTCTTGGTTTCGGGAATATACCGCGAGGCTGTCGTGACCACGATTGGAGCCGTAGACGAAGTGGCCATTCGGATGAATGCGAATCTCGGCCGTTGTATTTTGTCCGGTGAAATTGGCGGGCAACGTTGAGACCGATTGTCGATGAGTCAGTGCGCCGGTTTTGAACTCACAACTGTACACAGCGACGCTGCCAGCGAGTTCGTTGATTACATAAAAAAACCGGCCGTCGGCGGAGAATTTGCTGTGACGGGGACCGTCGCCGGGAGGAGTGGCGTATTCCGCGCTGGGGGTGAGGACGGCGGTGATGGGATCGAGGCGGTAGCAAATGATTTTGTCGCGACCGAGATCGCATACGTAAGCGAAGTGGTTGTCGGGTGAATAAGTCACCGAATGCGGGTGCGGCTTATCCTGGCGGTCGGCCCGCGGCCCGAGTGGTCCGGTCGACGTGAATGAACTTTTGCGTGGCTCAACCTTGCCGTTCGCTTCGACCGGAAACGAGGTGATCTGACCGCCGTTGTAACTGATCGTCACCAGGGTTTTCCCGGTGGCGTCGAGGCCGAGGTGGGCGAGCGAGCCGCCGCCGGTGGGTTGCGCGTTGAGGGGACTCAGTTTGCCGGTGGTGGGATCGAGTTTGAACGCGACTGCGGCCCCGCCGGACTCACCGTTGATCGCGTTGCTGTCGCCGAGGGTGTAGACCACGCGGCCATTGGGACTGAGCGCGAGAAAAGTGGGATTGGGGGTTTCGGCGGCGAGCACGGGTTGGCTCAATTCCCCCGTGACCGTATCGAGCCGCACGGCATAAATGCCGCGACTGGTGCTGTCTTTGGGCGTGTAGGTACCGAGGAGAATAAGCTGGCTGGCGGCGGACATAAAGTTGGCGGCGATTAGGGTGAGGCAGAGGGTGGAAATTTTTTTCATGGATGGATGGCGGCTTTGAAGTGACGGCGGCACATGGCGACGTAGCGGTCGTTCCCGCCGATCTCCACCTGCGCGCCTTCCCGGACGGCCCGGCCATCCGGTCCGACGCGAAGATTCATGGTGGCTTTGCGTCCGCAATGGCAAATGGTTTTGAGCTCGATGAGATTGTCCGCCAGTGCCAGTAGCGCTGCGCTGCCGGGAAAAAGCTGGGCCTGGAAATCCGTGCGCAATCCATAACAGAGAACGGGAATCCCGAGTTGATCGGAGACTTCGGTGAGCTGCTCGACTTGTGGGCGGGTGAGAAATTGGGCTTCGTCCACGAGGACACAGGCGACGGGCTGGGCGGCGTGAGCGGATTTGACGTGGTCGAAAATATTTTCGTCGGGTTGCAGGGCCATCGCTTCGGCCTCCAGTCCGATGCGCGATTTCACTTTGCCGAGACCACTGCGGGTGTCGATGGCAGGGACAAAAATCAGCGTGCGCATGCCGCGCTCGTGGTAGTTGTAGCTCGCTTGGAGCAACCCCGTCGATTTGCCGGCGTTCATCGCCGAGTAATAGAAGTAAACTTTCGACATGGAGTTCAGCTAAAACGTCCGTGTGGCAGTAGGCCAACAAAAAGCCCCGAGGGGGAAGCCGGGCTGGGGGAATTGGTGGGGTGGAGATCGGGCGAATTAAAATAAGTTTTGCCGCAAAAGGCGCAGAAAGCGCAAAAAGGAGCGTCGGTCGAGTCCCAGCCAGAGGAGGTAACCGCTAATGAGTTTCGCCAACTGGCGAAACTTTAGAATGCCCCTTCGACTGATCGTCTCCGGTGTGGGTTTCGGGGAGTCTGCTGATCGCAGACTGGGGTGCCGAGCCTGCGATTAGCAGGCACCAGAAAATAATTGGCGGAGACGATCAGTCGAAGCTGCTGTTTCAAAGATTCATCGGTTGATGAATCCCATTAGCGGTCAAAAATTCAGGGGCTTATCGATTGTTTCTCAGTCCAAGTCAGAAGAGGTAACCGCTAATGGGTTTCGCCAATGGGCGAAACTTTGGAATACCCCTTCGACTGATCGTCTCCGGTGTGGGTTTCGGGGAGTCTGCTGATCGCAGACTGGGGTGCCGAGCCTGCGATTAGCAGGCACCAGAAAATAATTGG
>JANYFP010000539.1 GCA_025362555.1 Verrucomicrobiota bacterium | reverse complement strand
CTCCCTGCCCAACTATTACGATCGAAAAGCCCACCTCGCCGCCTTCGCCGCGACTGCCATTCACCAGGGTGGCAGCGCCATTGTGGGCGAGGCCGGTTCACCCACGCGCGTACAACGCGACCGCGTGTCGCCTGAATTTTTCGCCACGCTCGGCGTTCCTTTGGCGATGGGTCGCACCTTTACCGAAGAGGAAACCGCCTACGCCAATGCGCAGAGCATCATCCTGACCGACAGCTATTGGCGGAATCATTTCAACGCTGATCCCGCCATCCTCGGCAAACAGCTGATCGTGGACTCACTCGCCAACACCATCGTCGGCGTACTCCCGCCGAACTTCCGTTTTCTTTCCAGCCGGGCCCAATTTTTCATCCCGCTCGCCTCCAATCCCGACGACCGCACCTTGAAAAACCGGCACAGCAACAATGTGGATCTGATCGCCCGACTCGCCCCCGGCGTCACCCTCACCGATGCGCAGGCTCAAATGGACGCCTTCAATCAGGAACAATTGAAAGATGATCCCTACGCCGAACTCATCCGCAACGCGCACTACCACACCAACGTCTATTCGCTCCACGCCGACCACGTGCGCGAAATCCGGCCCATTTTGCTTCTCCTCCAGATCGGCGTCCTCGCGCTGCTCCTCATCGGTGCGGTCAACCTCGTGAATCTCCTTCTCATTCGCGCCAACGGTCGCGCCAAGGAATTCGCCGTGCGTCAAGCCCTCGGAGCCGGTCGCCGCCACCTCCTGCGTGAAATCATGGTTGAAACCATTTTGCTGTGCCTCGGCGGCGGTGCCCTCGGTCTCATTTTCGGTGCGTTCAGCATCGATCTCCTGGCGAAACTCGGCACCGATCAACTGCCCCTCGGTGCCACCATCCAATTCGACGGACGTCTCGCCTTGATCTCACTGCTGGCCTCGCTGGTCCTCGGCCTTCTCCTCGGCCTCCCCATCGTTATTTTTAATCTGCGGAATCGCCTTGCCCCGGTGCTCCATTCCGAAAGCCGCAGCGGTACCGTCAGCCGCGCGGCGCAACGCGTGCGTCACGGTTTCATCATTGCCCAGGTCTCGCTGGCCTTCGTGCTGCTCGCCGGAGCCGGCCTCCTCGGCGTCAGTCTGCAAAAAATTCTCGCGGCGTCACCCGGCTTTCAAGCCGAGCACGTGCTTACCGGTTCCATTTCTTTGCCGTGGAAGAATTACCCGGAAAATGCGCCCAGTCTCGCTTTTCTCGAACGACTGGACACCGAGTTGCATAACCAGCCGGGAGTAACAAGCGTCGGCTTTACCTCCAGCCTGCCATTCACCGGCAACAACAGTGATAATGCCACTTCCGTGGAGGGCGTGCAGCGCGCGCCCGGCGAATCCATCCGCACCCACTATATCTCGTTTGCGCTCGGTAATTACTGGCAGGCGCTCGGAATTCCTCTGGTGGAAGGACGTTTTCTGGAAGACGCCGACAATCACCGCGATCAACGCGTCTGCGTCGTCGATACCGACTTCGCGCGGCGTTATTGGCCGGGTCAGAGCGCGCTCGGCCATCGGATCGTCAAAGGCCCCACCTTCAACGAAGCGGAGGCTACGACCATCGTCGGCGTGGTCGCCAGCGTGAAGCAAATCGATCTCGCGGACGCGCGGGCGCTGGGCGCGATCTACCTGCCTTATAAAGATTACGCCGCCAAAAGTTTTTCCGTCATCGTGCGCACGCCGCTGGCGCCGTCCGCTCTGGCTGGCATGCTGAAAAAAATCGTCCTCGGAATCGACCCCGGCCTCCCGGTCGATGACTTGAAACCGATGACCACGCTCGTCGACGAGACCCTCGTGTCACGCCGCTCCCCCGCCGTGCTCGCCGGCGCATTTGCCGTGGTCGCGCTGTTGCTGGCCGCGATTGGCACTTACGGCGTACTCGCCTACGCCGTCAACCAGCGCCGTCGCGAAATCGGCGTGCGCATGGCGCTCGGCGCCTTGCCGCAGCAGGTCCTCACCCAATTCATGCTGCTCGGCTCAAAACTCCTCGCTGCGGGAGTAATGCTCGGCGCGCTGGGCTCGTGGGCCGCCGGCCGCGCGATGCAATCCGTGCTTTTCGGGGTCGGTTCCGTCCACCTCGGCGTCATTGCGCTCACCGCCGCCACGATGATCGTGGTCGTCCTGCTCGCCACCTTCATCCCCGCCCGCCGTGCCACAAAGGTTGACCCCATGGTCGCGCTACGGGCGGAGTAACTCGGTGAATTAACAAGGATCACGGAACAAGAAAAGCACGGTGAAGTTTTCAACGCCATCTCCGGCCTCTTGCCCATTGGTCCTTGTCACTGATTACTTTCATCCACTCGTCACTTCCGCATTTGGCGCTCGCGTTGAATCCGGGTGAGGGCGCGGATGATGGCCGTCCAGGGATCACCGGGCATGATCAGCGAGGCATGAGATTGGGCGTTTGAGCTATCGACGACGGCTCCGAATCTGGTGGTGGAATGCTTTTTATCTGAGGCCAAAGGCAGGGGATGAATAGCGGTCATACCTTCAAAAGCGTATTTCTTTCACAAAGGGTGCCATGCCCGCATTCAAAATGCCACCCAGCCGGAAAACGGGACGTCCGCCGCTCCGCCGGAGCCCTAATCCGCCGAACAAAGGCGTCACCCCCACCCTTCAGCAGGGTTCGCGCCGAGGGTGCGTCAAATATCGATCACATCGTCCGACTTGACCGGGCGCGTCCGACTGGTCCCTGGCGGCGGACCAGGCGGCCGGGGCGGAGCGAGCATTCGGCTCAACACCAGATTGGTCACGCTGACGATCAGAGCTCCCAGCATGGCCGAGCCAAAAGTTGCCACATGAAATCCGTCCACCAATCGACCGACAAAATAGAATAGCACCGCGTTAATGATCCAAATCCCCACCCCGAGACTGAGGACAATGAAGGGCAGCGTGAAAAGCAGCAGCAACGGCTTCAGCACCGCGTTAAAAAAACTGAGCACGATGACCACCATCGCCAGGGTCGTACCTGTGTCATAGCTGATCCCAGGCACGATTTTCGTGCTCAGAGTCACCCCTAGGGCCAGAATAAGCCATCGCACCAGCATATTGACGAATCCGTTGTTCATTGAATGATCAGGCTAACTTTTGCCGCGTGTCCTCGCGGAGCAATGAAAATTCTCATCATCCAAGACTATCTACGCAGCGGCGGCACCGAGCGCCAATCCGTATTAATGGCCACTGCCTTTGCCAAGGCGGGCCATGAAATCACTCTGCTCACCTTCCGCCCCCGCGGCATCCTCGAACTGGACGCCGAGCAACAGCCCTTTGCGTTCCGCTCGCTCCAATCCTTCGACACCGGTTTGGACTGGTTTGCCCCCGGGCTGCTGCGCGCCGCCGAAGAGGCCGCCCCCGACCTCGTGCTTTGCATGGGACGCATGGCGAACTGCTACGCGAGTTTCATCGCCAAACGCGTGCCTAAAGCCGCCGTCATCTGCACCATGCGCACCGGGAAATCGCTTCCTAGTCTTTTTGTCCGCTCCCTGCGCCACTGCCAGCACGTCGTCGCAAACAGTCACGTCGCCAAGCGCGTTCTGACCGATCGGCACGACATTCCTTCCCACAAAATCACGGTAATCCATAATCCCGTGCTGCGTTTTTCCGACAAGGACTCCCCGCGCAACCACGCACTTCGTCGCTTCCATGGCGCCAACCCGAGCACCGTGGTGCTGCTCAACGTCGCCATGTTCCGGCCCGAGAAAAACCAACGGGAACTTATCGAGATTTGCGCTAAACTGCCGGGTTATCTCGATTGGCAACTCTGGCTGGCCGGCGAAGGCCCGGCGCAAAAAAAATGCGAACGTCTCGCCCACGATCTCGGCCTCGGCGCCCGCGTGAAGTTCCTCGGCTATCAATCCGACCCGGCACCGCTTTACCTCGCGGCGGATATCGCACTCCTCGCATCACAGAGTGAATCCCTGTCCAATTTCCTCATCGAATCTCAACTCCACGGCCTGCCCGCAGTGGCGTACGATATCGTCGGCGTCGGCGAATGTTTTGCCCCCGACAGCTCGGGCAACTTGATTCCCAATAAAGATCAACCGGCCTTTATCGCCGCCCTGGACCGCCTGATCCGCGAACCCGCCCATCGCAAACGCTTCTCCGATCAAGCCCGCCGTCACGCCGAGGCGCACTTTGTTCAGGACCATCAAATCGCGGCCCATCTCAATTTGTTCCGCGAACAGGCGATGACCTGACTCCGAAGCGCTAGAAGTGGCTTTCTTATCCACCGGACCCTTGGCCAAGGGGGGACGCCGCGATAGTGTTATGCCGCATTTCACCTTTCCGAGGGAGGCCAGCCGTGCTCGCACGCGCTCCGTGCGGCCTGCGATCTGCCTGCCTCGCGCGGAGCCTTGGAGCGCGAGCAAGCTCGCTGCCCACCCGGATCGCTCAAAATAAACCGCCAATTTCAATCAGCGCCCACCTTACTGACACCATTATGTCAGTAGACCGCACCTCCCGCCCACGCGGGTTTGCATTCCCTTAATTCGTATCTTTCGTCCCTGCAGTGCCCATCAAAACCCGCCCCGCCCCTGAATGCATCCGCCTGCGTGGCGTCCGTCAGAATAACCTGAAAGGCTTCAACCTGGACCTGCCGCTCGGCCGCTACATCGTCGTCACCGGTCTGAGCGGTGCCGGCAAATCATCGCTGGTTTTCGACACGCTGCATGCGGAAGGCCAGCGCCGTTACGTCGAAACTTTTTCCGCTTACACGCGGCAGTTTCTCGATCTGCTCGACAAACCCAAGGTCGATTCCGTGGAGAATATCCGCCCGTCAATCGCCATCGAACAAACCAATACGGTCAAAACCTCCCGCTCCACCGTGGGCACGATGACCGAGCTGACCGATTTCGCCAAAGTGTGGTTCAGCCACGTGGCGGAATGCTTCGATCCCACCACCGGCGAAAAAGTCGAAGACGATAATCCCCAAACCATCTGGGCCAAAACTCACGCGACCCATTCGATCACCGGCGCGACCACGCTCCTCCTTTGCTTCCGCATCACCAGGCCCGCGAATCTTTCGTGGACAGAGATCCTCACGAGCATCAAAAGCCAGGGCTACACGCGTGTCCTGACTCCCGCCAAAAACGATCCGCTCTCGCTTGCGAAATTAGACGAATTACTCGCCGCCAAACCCGATGCCGCGCTAAAGCAGACCACCCACGTTTTTGTCGTTCAGGATCGACTCACAATCTCGGAGGAAAACAAAGCCCGCTTCCTCGAAGCCACCGAAAGCGCGTTGCACTTCGGCCACGGAGAAATCCATTTATTCACGGCGGACAAAGTAGCCCCCGCCGGACATTTTTCCCGCGGCCTGCATTCTCCGAAAACCGGACGAACTTTCCGCGCCGCCTCACCGGGATTATTTTCATTCAATTCTCCACTCGGCGCCTGCCCCAAGTGTCGCGGCTTCGGTCGCGTCATCGACATCGATTACCGCCTCGCGATTCCCGATCACTCCGTTTCGATCAACGACGGTGCGATCAAAGCGTTTGAAGGCGAAGTCTTCAGCGAGTCCAAACGCGATCTGCTTAAAATTGCCAAAAAATCCGGCATCCCGACCAACGTTCCCTTTGCGGCCCTCACGCCCGAGCAAAAAGCGTTCGTGATCGATGGCGAGCCCGGCTATGGTGCCGCCAACGGCAAAGAATGGCCGCAATTCTGGTACGGCTTGAAAGGATTTTTCCGCTACCTGGAGGCGAGAACTTACAAGATGCACGTGCGCGTCTTCCTCTCCCGTTATCGCACCTATAACTCGTGTCCCGAGTGCCACGGTGCCCGCTTGCAACCCGATGCGCTCTGCTGGAAATGGCGCGGACACACCCTGCCCCAACTTTACCAGCTCCCCGTCGGCGAACTGCTCAGCTTGATTCAGACCAGCA
>JANYFP010000116.1 GCA_025362555.1 Verrucomicrobiota bacterium | reverse complement strand
CGGCATCCTGTTCGACGGGCTCGCCCTGCTGGATCAACTGGACAAAAGGGCGGGCGGAGCCGTCCATGATGGGCGGTTCGCTGGCGTCGATCTCGATGAGGACGTTATCGATGCCGCAGCCGTGCAAGGCACTCAGGACGTGTTCCACCGTGTGCAATTTGGCGTGGCCCACCTGGATGGTGGTCGCGCGCACCAAGTCGGTAATTTGGTCAACGCGAGGTTTGAGCTCGGGGTGGCCGTGAAGATCAATCCGCCGGAACACGATACCGTGGTTAACGGGGGCTGGTTTAAAGGTCATGTGCACGGCGTCTCCGGTATGAAGGGCATTGCCCTTAATGGAGACCTCGCGCAGGAGAGTTCGCTGCTTCATGGGTGTGTTCGCGGAGTGTCGGAAAGCTCTTGGAAATGACAAGCTTGGAGATACTGGAAGCCCTTCCGTGGTTGATTTTGGTCACCTCAGCCTGGCGCGAAACGGGTCAAAACGGTCGACGGAAAGCAAAATAGGTGCGCTCAGTGGAGGCCAAGGCGTCAGCAACCGCTGAACTCCGGCCGAGACGGCTGTTGACATCGCCGAAATCCCCTCGGTAATCCTATCCCCTTACGTAATTAAAAACCACCCACCTGTATCCGTCATGCCCGCAGCAAACGATCTCAAAAAAGGCCAAGTCATTACTTTCAACGGTGAGCCTCACCTCATTATGGAGACGCAGCACCGTACGCCGGGCAATTTGCGTGCGTTCGTTCAGGTCAAAATGCGCAATCTGCGCTACGGGAAATCGCTGGAGCAGCGTTTCAATTCCCCGGACCACGTCGATGTGCTTTCCACGGATCGGCGGACCCTTGAGTTCAGCTACGCGGATCGCGATGTCTATTCATTCATGGACCCGGAGTCTTTCGAGACCTACGAGATCAATGCCACGATGATCGGCGACTCGAAGTACTACCTCGTGCCGAACGGCAAGGCCGACGTACTTTTCATCGAAGAGGTTCCCGTCACCATCGACATCCCCTCCTCTGTTGTGCTCAAGATCACCGAGAGCTCCGACGGCATCAAGGGCGACACCGCCAGCAACGTGCAGAAACCCGCCACCTGCGAAACCGGTCTCGTGGTTCAAGTCCCGCTCTTCATCAAGGCCGGCGAGTTGATCAAGGTTAGCACGGCGGACGGTTCGTATCTCGGCCGCGCCTAACTAGCTGCGGCGAGCAATCCGCTCCCCTCCTTTCCCAGCCCGCAGTTCAACCTGCGGGCTTTTTTGTGCGCCTGGTGGTGGAATCCGGTCTCCGGATCAAAAACTTGAGATTTGAAAACCCGTTGTCTCGCGAAGGAAAAGAAGGAAATACTTCGGACGGAACCTTTGTTGCCTTGGCGTCCTTCGCGCACGACCCGGTGCACCACCCCAACCTACCAAGGCGGCTGCGAAAATCCGCGGGCGTTCACGGTCACGATCGCGGATTTATAGGTCGCGGCTGCTTCGGCCGCGCTGCTCGCTGAAGTCATGAGATCGCGCAAACGGCCATCGCGCAAACCGTAGATCCAGCCGTGCACGGTCAATTCCTGACCGCGAGTCCATGCATCCTGCACGATCGTCGTCGAACACACATTGACGACCTGCTCGATCACGTTGAGTTCACACAGCCGCGCGCTGCGGGCCGTGTCATCGGGCAACATGCACAAACAATTTTCATGTTTATCGCGCACATCCTGCACATGCCGCAGCCAATTGTCCGCCAGGCCGACCCGCTGACAACGCACGACCGCCTGCACGCCGCCGCAGCCGTAGTGGCCGACCACCATGATATGTTTCACCTTAAGCACATCGACGGCGAACTGGACCACGGAAAGGCAATTCAGGTCGGTGTGCACGACCACGTTGGCAATATTGCGATGCACGAACACCTCGCCCGGCAGCAACCCAATGATTTCGTTCGCCGGCACGCGGCTATCGGAACATCCGATCCAAAGATATTCCGGTGTCTGCTGGCGTGAGAGTTTCTTAAAGAACTCCGGATCACGGCGCTTGATTTCATCCGCCCACGCATGGTTCTGATCGAACAGGTGTTTCAGGCTGTGCATACGGGCAGAATAATTAGCGCCAACGCGTCCTTGCCAACTCAAATCCCCGGGGAATGGCGCGACAAGCCACGCCGTCTCAACGTAGGTTGCGAGCTCGCCTCGCAACAGAGCGTGGGGCGACAAGCGCGCCACCTACCCCAGCAGCCCCCCGGCAATCAATACCCGGCCGGATCGCCGCCGACCCACAATTGTACCGGATGAATTGGTGAACCACTCCACTCATCGGTCCCAAAATATCTTCGCCACCCGCCGCACGTTGCGTTGCCGTACGCGCAACCTTTCCTCTTTCGGGCCATGCTCGGCGCGTTCCTCACCACCCTCTTTTTTTCGCTCTCCTCGATCTTCGCCAACCGATCCATTCGCGAAGTCGGGGCGTCGCGCGCCAATCTCGGCCGGCTGATCTTCGCCGGCCTCTTTCTCGGAGTCTATGCGCACACTCTGGGGAGCGGATTCAGCGGCGCGGGACGCGATTGGTTTTTCCTCAGCGGAATAATCGGCATGGGACTGGGCGACCTCGCGGTGTTTGCGGCGCTGCCATTGCTCGGTTCGCGACTGACGGTATTGATGACGCAATGTATCGCAGCGCCGATCGCGATTCTCGCCGAGCGGTTCTGGCTCGGCACTCAATTAACCGGCGCACAACTCGTCTACGGTGCGGTGATTCTCGCGGGCGTAGCCTTCGCCCTCCTTCCCTCGCGCGCCCACCCACCTCGAGTAACACTCAAACCCATCGGATTTCTTTTCGGAATCCTCGCTGCGGCCGGTCAAGGACTTGGCGCCGTCATCAGCCGGAAGGCGAACGCCCTCACCGCACTCGCCGGCCAACCCATTGATGGCCTCACCGCCGCCTACCAACGCATTCTCGGCGGCCTCGTGATCACGCTCGTGTTTTTCGCCGTGCGTGCAGCACTCACTCGCCCCGTTTCAACCGCAAGCGCAAGTGGCCCGGCCATCAATCCCACGTGGCGCGCTTACCTCTGGATTCCCATCAACTCCCTCTGCGGCGCGGTGATCGGCGTGAGTTGTTATCAATGGTCACTCGCCACCACGCCGAGCGGAATCGTCCTCCCCATCGTGGCGTGTACTCCGCTCGTGATCGTCCCGCTCAGCTACTGGATCGAAGGCGAGCGTCCCACCCGGCGCTCGCTGGTGGGCGCAAGCATTGCGGTGGCGGGCGCAGTCGCACTCACCCTTGCGCGCTGAGCGGAACGCGGTCGATTCAGAGACATTGGTTTAATCGCGTTCACAAAACAGGCCGGCGTCAGCCTGCCCTTGATCTTTCTCGCGGCAGCAACACGCTATGGCATGCCTTCAAAGGAGCTCATCCCGTAGCGGCAGGCCTCCGTGCCTGCCGGTTTTTCCAGGGAAGAGTCGGAACCACAGGCACGGAGGCACTGTGACTACTCGATCCAGGACTGAATTTAAAGGCACACCCAAAAAGAAATCACGCATGAGCCCGCCCCCAGCCAGCGTTGGGAACACTTCGGATCCAAAGACGCCCATCCCGCGCCAGATTCCATTCATTATCGGCAACGAAGGCTGCGAGCGTTTCAGTTTTTACGGCATGCGGAATATCCTGACGATCTTCCTCGTTTCGTCGCTGTTGACGCACCTCCCGGAAGCGGATCGCACGAGCGCGGCAAAAGAAGTTTTCCATACGTTTGTCATCGGCGTTTACTTTTTTCCCCTGCTCGGTGGATGGTTGGCCGACCGTTTTTTTGGCAAGTACCACACCATCTTTTGGCTGAGTTTAGTTTACTGTGTCGGCCAGCTTTGTCTCGCGCTCTTTGTCGACAACCGAACGGGCTTCTACACCGGTCTGGGCCTCATCGCCCTCGGCTCCGGCGGCATCAAGCCGTGCGTCGCTTCATTCGTGGGCGACCAGTTCGATCAAACCAACAAGCATCGGGCCAAAGTGGTTTTCGACGCGTTTTATTGGATCATTAATTTTGGATCCTTCTTCGCGTCGCTCCTCATGCCGATCTTCCTGAAACAACTCGGACCCGCGATCGCATTCGGCGTCCCGGGAGTGCTCATGTTCATCTCAACGGTGGTTTTTTGGCTCGGTCGCAAGCGCTACGTGATGGTGCCACCCGCGCCGCCGGACCCGCACTCGTTTCTCAGCGTATCGCGCACCGCGCTCGCTTCCGGCCGCCCCGGTTTCGCGCTGGCTGCACTCGGCGGGGCGCTCGCGCTCGGCTCATTTTCGCTCATGCCAACATTTGGTTTTGTGATCAGCTTTTGCACCGCGCTCGTGGCCGTGATCGCGTTCGGCGGTACGGGAGTGCACTTGCAACTCGATGGTGCCCGCGCGCGCCATCCCGCCGAGGCCGTCGAAGGCGTGCGCTCCGTGCTGCGCGTCCTCGTGCTGTTTGCCCTCGTGACCCCGTTTTGGTCCCTGTTTGACCAGAAGGCATCGACGTGGGTCTTGCAGGCGAACGCCATGAGCAAGCCCGCGTGGTTTCAATCCTCGCAGATGCAAGCACTCAATCCGCTGCTCGTGATGCTGCTCATTCCGTTCAACAATCTGGTCCTGTTCCCCGCGCTAAAACGGTTCGGTTTTGAAATGACGGCATTGCGTCGCATGACGATCGGCATCGTGTCAGCCGGGATTTCGTGGATCATTGCCGGTGGCATGCAACTGGTTCTCGACGGCGGGCACACTTTCTCCATTACGTGGCAAGTATTGCCCTACGTTTTCCTGACGCTCGGCGAAGTGCTCGTGTCTGCGACCGGACTTGAGTTTGCGTACAGTCAGGCGCCGCAAGCAATGAAGGGTGCGCTGATGAGTTTCTGGTTTCTCTCGGTGACCATCGGCAACCTGTGGGTATTAATCGCCAACAGCGCCGTAAAGAACACTGCGGTGACCAATTTCATCACCTTGACCGGACTAGGTGTCACGGCGTTCCAGATGTTTTTCTTCGCCGGATTCGCGTTCGTCGCCGCGCTCCTCTTCGGCCTCTGCGCGCGAAACTACCTCCTGACCGACCATTATCGAAAGCACGCTTGAGCGACGCGCAAACCCCATTGTCACCTGCGATGAAAAAGAAAATCACTGAGCCCAAACCAACCAAACCCGCGCCTCTGCCGACCCGGGATGGCGTGGGTCCGAGCAGCGTGGTCCTGCCGGACGGGCCGTGGATCACGATGGCCGAATTCTTAGTGCAACGTTTCCCTGGCATCACGCCTGAGATTTGGAACGCCCGCATGGAAGCGGGTGAAGTGGTGGATGAACACGGTGCCCGAGTAACGACCCAACGACTTTATCAAGCGCACGTGCGCCTTTATTATTACCGCGCACTCGGGATCGAGCCGCGCATTCCATTTGAGGAGGTCGTGCTCTTTCAAGACGACTATCTCGTTGTCGCGGACAAGCCGCACTTTCTTCCAGTCATCCCCTCCGGCCGCTATTTGCAGGAGACATTATTAGTACGCCTCAAACGCAAGCTCGGCATCGATACGTTGTCGCCGATTCACCGGATCGACCGCGAAACCGCGGGGTTGGTGGTCTTCACGATTCAACCGGCGACCCGCGGCACGTATCAGGATCTCTTCCTGGAGAAATCAATCGAGAAACACTATGAGGCGATCGCACCGTGGCGGCCCGAATTACAGTTGCCGCTGACGTACCGGAGTCGCTTGGAAGAAAATCCCGAACGCTTCATGCAGGTGTGCGAGGTGGAAGGTGAGCCGAATTCCGAGACTCGCGTAACGCTATTGGAACTCTGCGGTGAATCAGCGCGCTACGGCCTCTCCCCGATCACCGGACGAAAACATCAATTGCGCGCGCATTGCGCCGCGCTCGGCATACCAATTCACCACGATCAAATTTATCCCACGCATCTGGCGGAGAATACTGACGACTACACCAAGCCGTTGCAGTTACTCGCCAAGTCCATCGCGTTCCGCGATCCGATCAGCGGCGAACAAAGGAGCTTCACCAGCACACTGAAATTAGTGATCGGCTCATAGGCCGACCAACGAATCCACGCGGAAAAAATCACCCCGCCCGCGAAATTCGACATTTCACTCCCACCCTACACCACTCTCGCCCAGAGCAATTTGAGGTAGCGGCTTTCGAGACAGTTCGAGAAAACCGGGTGATCGACGCCGGGGCCGGTGCGATCGAAAATTTGCAGGCGGCGATTCAGGCGATGCACACCTTTGATCACGCATTCCTCAAACGTTTCGAGCGACACGAGACCCGAGCAAGAGCACGTCACGAATAACCCGCCGGGTTTTACGAGGCCGGCCGCGAGTTGATTCAGATCGCCATATTTGCGCAGACCTTCCGCAGCAAACGCGGGTTCGCGCGTCATGACAAACTTGGGCGGATCACACACCACCGCATCAAATTTCTCTCCGTTCTTCTGCATCTGGCGCGCGTACGCGAACGCATCGGCATGCACCCACTTCAATTTGTTTGGCGAAACTTGATTGAGATTCGCATTGCGCCGGCCCTGCGCGATGACGGCTTCGTCGAGATCAACGGCAGTCACTTCCGTCGCACCACCAAGAATTGCGTTGATGGAAAATCCACCGGTGTAACTGCAAAGATCCAACACCCGCAGGCCTTTCACGAGCTGGCCAAAGCGGCGGCGATTGTCGCGTTGATCGCAGAAGAAACCGGTCTTGTGGCCTTCGGCGAAATCAACTTCGTAGCGCACCCCGTGTTCGCGAATCTTCACTCGATCCGGTGCGCTTGCGGTGATCTCTTTCATTTGCGACGGCTTGATGCCTTCGAGACTGCCGAGGTCGTGGTCCACATGCACGCGCACATGTTTTGTGCCGAGTAATTCGTGGAGGAGCGGCAGCCATTTCGGCAGGCGCAGAAAAATTCCAAGACTGTAAACATCGCAGTACAGCGTGTCGCCGTAGCGATCGATGGTCAGACCGCTGATCCCGTCGCCATCGGAATTAATCACGCGATACGCTTCGGTTTGTTCGTCGAGTTTAAACATGTCGCGGCGCAATCCGACGGCGCGGCGAATCGCCCCGTCAAAATATTCCTCGCCGATCGGCTCACTGGAATGGACGACCACGCGCAGCGGCATTTTGGCGCGCGGGTTGAACAGACCGGTGCCGACGCGACAGCCGAACTTATCGTAAACCGCCACGAGGTCACCGGGACGGGCGTCGCGCGAAACCTCGCCGAGCATGCGGGGAAAAATTGCGGGCTGAAAGCTGACGAACTTTAGCTGCGCCCACGGCTTCGACCACAGTTCCGGCGGGACTGGTTCGGCGTTCTTATAATATTCCGCATAGCCCGTTTCAGGGCGCACGGGAAGTGCGGGGGTTGGCTCACTATCATCAGGCTCGTCGGACATGCGGCCAATTGGGGCCGGTGTTTCTGCCGATGGCAATAAGAGAGACTGGGGAACCAGCCACCCGATTAAAATCGGGTCTCCCGCTGTTCTCAATTACCCAAACCCACCGCCTCAAGCCCGGCCCCGGCCGATTAGAAAATAGAGAATCGAACCGAGAAAAGGGAGGAGGATAATCACCAGGATCCAAACGATCTTGTTGGAATTATTACTCTTAAGGCAGTCGACCAGCGCCATGATCCAAAGGACAAGGCAGAGAACGGACAGAATATAATTTAGATTCATGCGAGCGAGGGGTTGATGAGCGGTTAATCTAAACGACAGATCCACGGGGAGGCGGGTTCCGCGAATTCGTCAGTACCAAAAAAAGGCCGGTCCCGCAATGCGGAACCGGCCTGAAAGACATGCGGCAAATTAAGCCACGCGCTCGACGATGAGCGGAGGCGGGATCGGCCGCTTCGGCGCGAGGCGGTACGCGTCCTTGAAGTAATTGAGCGCCAGCTCAAGTTTCGCTTCGTCGTTGTAATGAATCATCATCAACGGCTCGCCCTGCTTGACCTGCGTGCCGACTTTTCTGATTTCGGAAACACCGACGGCGTAATCGATCTTGTTGTGGTGAAGCGGATCCTTGCCAGCACCGAGAAGCGAAACGCCCTTGGCAATCATGGCCGCATTAATCGTGTGCACGTAGCCGCGCTTTGGAGCGGGCAATTTACGAATGTGTTTCGCCGACGGGAATTTTTCAGGATGGTCGATGAATGAAACATCGCCGCCCTGAGCTTTGACCATGTCCTTGAATTTCTCGAGAGCGGAACCGTCGCTCAAGTGGCGCTGCACGGTCTGCTTCGCCGAAAGGGTTGAACCGGCGACACCGGCCAAACGGACGATTTCCATCCCGAGCTTCAGCACGAGTTCCTTCATGTCCTCGGGACCTTCGCCCTTGAGCAATTGGATCGCTTCCTTGATTTCAAGCGCGGTGCCCACTGTGTCACCGAGCGGCTGATTCATGTCGGTGACAAGCGCCACGCAACGGCGTTTCATCGAACGACCAACGCGGGTCATGGAGCGGGCAAGCTGCTTGGCCTGCTCAAGATCCTTAATGAAAGAACCGTTGCCCCACTTCACATCGATCACGAGGCCTTCGGCACCTTCGGCGAGCTTCTTGGAAAGAACGCTGCCGGTGATGAGCGGGAGACTTGGAATCGTGCCGGTCTCGAGACGCAGCGCGTAGAAAATCTGATCGGCAGGAGCGAGCTCGGGGCTCTGTTCCGCGATCGCGCCACCGACGCGGGCGAGTTGATCAACGAAATGTTGAATCGTCATCTGGCTCTTGAAGCCGGGAATGGCGGACAACTTTTCCAACGTCGTGATCACGTATTCCTGTTCCACGCCGCACATCATGGGGACGACCACCCCGCTCGCCATGGCGAGGGCCGCGAGCACGACGGCGGTTTTATCGCCGACGCCACCGGTGGAATATTTATCAATCTTCGGTTTTGCGATATGAGAGAGATCGATCACTTCACCCGAGAGCATCATTTCTTCCGTGAGGATGGCGGTCTCCTGCGCGGACATGTTGGCGAAGAAAATCGCCATCAAGAGCGCGGACTGCTGATGCTTGGGCATCTCTCCATCCAACGTGGAGTCGATGATGTAGCGGATTTCATCCTGCGTAAATTCCTGACCATCGCGTTTCTTCTCAATCAATGAAGTGAACGATGGTTTAATGAAGCGGCGGGTTGGAATAGGACGTTTTCTCATAGTGGTCACAATTATGTGTCGAGGGTGGCGCCGTGTGGCGCAAAGCTCGCAAAGGCAAAGAGTTTTGCCAATTTTGTCGAGCTTAAAATTACCTGATTTTCTGCTCCCCTGAGAACGCAAAACCCATCGAAAACCAAACCTCCCCCGACGCGCCAAAATCCTTCTTGCGCAAAGCCAAGCGCAATTCCTCAATCGCAAGATGTCACTCCCGTTCAACGTCGCCAGTCACCTTGATACCGCCCTTCGGGCCGCCGCCAGTGCGCTCGGATTGGCCGATCGCGGCTTCGAACCCGAGGTGCGCGTGGCTGACCCGGCACATGGCGATTTTCAGGCCAATGGTGCCCTCGCCTTCGCGAAACGCGAAAAGCAAAATCCGCGCGCCTTTGCGCAGCAAATCGTCGATCGCCTGGGCGATTTGACCGCCGATTTTGACCTTTCGCTGGCCGGTCCCGGATTCATTAATTTCCGCCTCAAACCCACCGCGCTCCTCGCTTGGTTGCAGACCTATGATTCCGAGCAGCATCTCCAGTCGGGCGCGGCCACGCTTTATCAAGGCCAGCGTTTTGTCGTTGATTTCAGCTCTCCGAACACGGCCAAACAAATGCACGTCGGACACATTCGCGGCATGGTCATCGGCGAAGCCATCTGCCGCTTGCTGGCGTTTTGCGGAGCCGAGGTGGTTCGCGACAACCACATCGGCGACTGGGGCACCGGCTTCGGCAAACTCATCTGGGGTTACAAAAATTTGCGCAACGATCAGGCCCTCGCCAGAGATCCCCTTGAGGAGCTCGAACGCCTCTACAAGGCCGCCGATGCCGCGAGCAAAGAAAACCCCGCCACACTCGACGCCGCTCGCGCCGAGCTCGTGAAACTCCAAAACGGTGATCCCGAAAACACGGCGCTCTGGAACCAAATTAACACGATCAGTGCGGCGGCGTTCACCGAAATTTACCGCCAGCTCGGCATTCGTTTCGACCACCAACTCGGCGAAAGTTTCTACAACGACAAGCTCGCGCAAGTTTATGAAGAACTCCGCGCCACACAGATCGCCGAGGATTCGCAAGGCGCGCTCGTCGTCTTCCATCCGGAGCATGCGCGCTTCAAGACGCAGCCGTTTATTATCCGCAAATCCGACGGCGCTTCCAATTACGCTTCGACCGACCTCGCCACGATGCTCTACCGCGCCGAGCACTTCAAAGCCGACGCGATCGCCATCCTCACCGACGCCCGCCAGGCCGACCACTTCGAGCAACTTTGGCTCACCACCCAAAAGTGGTTCACGCAAACCAAACGCCGCCTGCCGCGGTTTGAGCACGTCTCGTTCGGCGCGATTCTCGGGGAAGATGGCAAGGCGATCAAGACCCGCACCGGTGATCCGATCCGGCTAAAAGCATTGCTCGCCGAGGCGGAAGAACGCGCGTTTGCCCTTGTCACCGAAAAATCCCCGGAGTTACCGGAAACCGAGCGCCGGGATATCGCCAACGCTGTCGGCATCGGCGCGGTGCGCTACGCCGACCTCGCGCAAAACCGCAGCAGCGACTACGTTTTCTCCTGGGAAAAAATCCTCTCCTTCGAAGGCAACACCGCGCCGTATCTGCTCTACGCGATCACTCGCATTCACTCGATTTTCCGCAAAATCGGGCTTACGGCCTACGATTCCGCCGCCGCGCAAGGAGCGACGACGCCGGCGACCGACGGCGAATTAGCGCTCGCCCGCAAATTAGTCAGCTTTGCATCCGTGTTGAATCTGACCACCGCACAGCTCCGGCCGCATTATCTCTGTACTTATCTCTATGAGTTAGCCGGCCAATTCAGCACCTTCTATGCGGCGGACAAGGTGATCGTCGATGATCCCGCCGTCCGTGCGCGGCGATTGCTGCTGTGTCAGCGCACCCTGATTGTGCTCGAGGCCGGCCTGCACCTCCTCGGTCTGCGCACGCTGGAGCGGATGTGAGAATTCCTCACCTTATCAATAAAACGTGAAGCCGGCCCAAACCCGGGCGCCCGAAGCCATTGGACCTACTTCGCACTTGCCGCGCCCGACCCGGACGGCAACATAACTCCCGATGGCCAATCAAGAAATCTACGTCCGCGGGGCGAGTGACACGGAGGCGCGAGGCCCCTTCACGATGGAACAACTGGTTTCGCTCGTTGAAGCCGGGCAAGTCTCCACCGAAACCTATTTCTACGACGCCGTCACCGAACAGTGGCTGTTGATTAGCAGCAGCCCGGAGATGAAGGGTTTGCTTTGGCCGGAAAAAAAGAAAATGGGCTTCAAGCAAAAGGAATTTAAAGTGGTCAATGAGGACAAAGCCAATGGCGATGCGCCCATCACGGTGCAGCAATTTCTCGCCGCCGCTGAGGGCAAAACGGAAGACACCAAAGGCAAACAGGATAAGAGTGTCATGATGATGAGTGCGTCCATTTGGGGCACCCGCTCCGCTGCGGTGATCAGTCTGCTGAGCGCGGCGGCCCTGATCTTACCCGGAATCGATGACATCATCGCGATGGATCTCCCGAAAATTCTGGAGAGACCGTTGGTTTTTCTCGGCGCGGTTGACGTCGTGATTGGTCTGCTCCTGCTGCTGGGCGTAATCAGTCTTTATCCCTTTATTCGTTTTCGGGCGGTATTTGGTTTGGGCTTCATGGGATTTCTTTTCATGACGCAGGGGCAGGTCACGCCGATGATTGCCGTGGCCGCTGGTTCGGTCGGTCTTTATTTCTGCACGATTTTCTTGAGCTACATTCCATTAGCGGTGGCCGCTCTGGTCGGGATCGGCGGCATGCTCATGCTCGCCACCTTGTCTTACTCCTAAGCCGGACGAAAGGGCGCCTCGATCCACCATGGCCCAGCCTCCTCTCCTGCCCCGGCTCCGCCGGCTATGGTCGCACGAGATCTGGGCGGCTGGACTAAATCGAGATGTCAGCCTGAAAGGCCGGGCCATGGGGCTGCTCCGCATCGCCTCCATCACCCTTTCGGGTTTGCAGAAATTAAAGGTGGCTCCCCGCGCGGCGGCCCTGAGTTATAGTTCATTACTCGGCCTCGGTCCGCTGATCGCCATCGCCGTTTTAATTTCCGGTTTCGCGCTGGGTGACCGTGACCCGGCGCTGGTGGCGAACGGTCTGAATAACGTCATCAGTTTCATCGCGCCCCAAGTCGACCAATACCAGCGCGCCGTGTCCGCGGAAGAGACCCACATCACCACCAAACCCGAATTTCGCGCGGCTCACCCGAACGCCGTCACCAGCGAAGGCCGCGCGCCGGCGGACCCGGAAATGGTGAAGATCATCAATAATTTTATCAGCCACAGTCGTTCCGGTGCGGCGGGAATCGTCGGCGTGGCTGCCTTGCTCGTGATCGTCATCCTCCTATTCACGAGCGTCGAAAAAACCTTCAATGATATTTGGGGCGTGCGCCGCGGACGCAATTGGCTCACGCGCATCGTGTATTATTGGGCGGTGATTACAGTGGGCGCGGTGCTGTTTTTCACGTCGCTGACGCTTTTTTCCGCGACCGCTTTCATCAAGGTCTACACTGAAAAACTGCCGCTGCAGCAGCAACTGGCTCCGCTCTACACCGTTCTCCTGCGATCCACCTCGGCGCTGCTCCTGATTGTCATTCTGACTTTGTTTTACCGCCTGATTCCAAACACGCGCGTGAAATGGCGGGCCGCGCTGGTGGGCGCGGTGATCGTCACCCTGCTCTTGTTTCTCAACAACTACCTCGCGTTTCTCTATTTTAGAAACGTCGTCTCCACCAATCGGCTTTATGGCTCCGTGGGTATCCTGCCCATCTTGATGCTGGGCCTTTATGTCTTCTGGCTGTTTGTGCTCGTCGGCGGGCAAATCACTTATGCGGTGCAAAACGTCCATTACCGCAGCAGCCAAACCGCCTGGCACAGTTTGAATCATGCAACCCGGGAAAGCATGTCGCTCCTCGTGCTTTTACTTGTGGCCCGTCGCTTCAAAGTTTGCGCGCCTGCTTATACCGTCGCGGAACTGTCTCAAATTATGCGCGTACCGTCGCAGATCCTCAACGAGAGCCTGAATCGCCTGTGCGATCTGAAGCTCATTGTTGAGTTGCCGCCAACCGATGGCTCGGATCCGAGTGACCACCGCTATCAGCCGGCCAGGCCCCTGAATAGCATTTCGCTCATCGAATTCCGCACCTTATTTGAGAACTACGGCGAGTCACCGAGCGGCGGCCTGTTCGATCATGTCGACCCCGTGCTCGCGCTGTATCATGAACGACTGACGTCCTGCCTGCCGCAAGCCTTCGGAGACAAGACACTGGATCAACTCATCGACGAACAACAGCCCAGCGAAACCTACACGCCCTTTCCCGCGCGCGGATAACAGATCGCCATTCGCCGCACTCCCCTGCTCAAAATAGGACGGCTTACTAACTAGTCCCTGGCATACACTACACTTGGGGCGGAAAAGAAGGCCCGGACGAGCCGGGGATTCGCCTGGATATTCGAGAGGTCGCTTTCGACCCGCGCCCGGAGCGATTCATTTTTCATGAGAGGTTTTTTTGCCACGCCGTTGGTCTTGGCGTGCTGCCAGACAAACTCGTCCGGATTGAGATCGGGCGCATAGGGCGGCAGGAAGTGTAACTCCAAATCGCCGCCGCATGCCGCCACATAGGTGGCGACGGCCTTCGCCCGATGGCTGGGATGGCCGTCGACCACCAGGAAGACCACGCCGCGTCCTCCCCGACGGAAGGCTTTGAGAAAAGAAACGAAACGCGTCGCATTGAGCATCCCGGTATAGACTTGGCTCCAAAACTTTCCGGTCGCGCTTACGGCACTGATGGCACTGACCTTCTGCCGTTGCCCGGTCGTCTTCACCACGGGTGTTTGACCCTTCAGGCCGTAAGTTCGGCCCAGGTTCGGTTCGGAACTAAAGCCCGCTTCGTCCAGGAAAAAGATCGTGGCCCCCCGTTGTTTCGCTCGGCGGCGCAACCGCGGATACGTTTGCTCCAGCCACGCCTGGACGGCTTTGGGATCTCGTTCATAAGCCCGGCGCAACGGCTTCTGTGGCGTGACGCCCAACCGGGCCAGCAGCCGACCGACCGCCGTCAGCTGCAGCGCCACGCCAAACTTTTCCTGGATTAGTTGCGACACAATTTGTCGGGTCCACAAACCAAACTCAAAACCATACTGCCGGGGATCCTTGCCGGCGATCCACCGGCGAACCTGCCGGCCCTGCGCTTCCGTGAGCTTCGGGCGCGGCCCACTCGCCTTCTTCATCAGCAACCCCGCCTGGCCTTTCTTCCGCTGTAGGCGCAGCCACGGATAAATCGAAGTCCGGCATAGTCCCAGCGAATCCATCACCTCGCTCGGAGCCTCCCCGTCCTCAGTCACTCGCCGCACGGCGATCACGCGAATGGCTTCCAAAGCCTTATGGTCCAGTTTCCGTCCGTCTTGTTTCATGTGAAACAACCAATCAGCTTTCTGCCTTGTAGTCTATCCTAAAGACTAGTCAGTAAGGGGATCCGATTTTCCACCGGATTAGCGATTAGCCCAGCCCAGCAGACCCTTCGGCGGACCTGATTCCCCGTTGAAACTCAATGCTTCGCAGATTGACAGCGGGCACACCATTTCTACGTTCAACCGCTTTCCCCCATGATTTCCTGGATTCAACGTACCTTCGCCAAGCACACCAAACTGGTCTTCCTCTTCCTCCTGATCGTGATCACGATTCCCTTCGTCTTCACTATCGGCGCCGCCCCGGGCCTCGGAAAAGCCGGCACCAAGGAACTCAACCGCCCCTTCTTTGGCATCAATCTGGACAATCAGGAACAGGCCCGTCGCCTTTCGCTCGATGCCAGCCTGAGCATCGAACTCAAAGCCGGCTACAGCGCCCTGCAAGGCAACCAAGCTCAGCAATACGCGCTCCAGCGCGTCGCCGGCCTTGCCTTGGCCGATCAGCTCCACCTGCCAGCTCCGACCGCCAATCAAATCGCGAAATACGTCACCACCCTGCGCAAATTTCAAAACGAACAAGGCCAGTTTGATCAAAAACGCTACACGAGCTTCGGCGATTCCCTCAAGACCCTCGCCCAGATCACTCCTTCAGACGTCAATCGCGTGCTGCGCGACGACACCCGGCTCGAACAACTCAGCAAGATCGTTGGTGGCCCCGGTTACGTGCTGCCAACCGACATCAAACAGCAGATCGTGCGCGCCGATTCCACGTGGACCGCGCAGGTCGCAACACTCGATTACGCCACCTTCAACCCAACGATCACCGTCACCGAAGACGCGTTGAAAAAATTCTACGAGGAATACGCTTACCGGTACGACGTCCCCACCCGGCCCCGTTTCAGTTACGTCGAATTCAAGGGGGCTGATTTCATCCCATCTAGCGGACCAACGGAAACGGAAGCCCGCGCCTTTTATTTGGCAAACGCGGCTTCGTTCCCCGTACCAGCCGACGCCACCAAGAAAGATGCGGCCGTGTCGGCGCCCAGCCCAACGGATGATTTCCTGAAAGTCCGCGCCCAAGTCGAAAACGCCATGAAGACCTCCGCTTCCGTCCGCCTTTCATCAAAGGCCGCGAGCGATCTGACCTTGGCTCTCTACGAGCGCAAACTCACCGCCAACTCACCGGAGCTCGCGAGCTTCCTCGCTAGCCTCCACTTGCAGGTCATCCCCGTCGCGCCATTCGCTCCCGAATTCACGCCCACGGACAAATCCTGGCTCGGAGCATATGCCGATCAGATCGCCCGTTTGAGCAAAGATCGCTTTTTCTCCGACCCACTGGTCACCAATGACAGCCACGCCGTTCTCCTCTGGAACGAAACCCTCCCCGCCTACAAGCCGCTCTTTAGCGAAATGCACGACCAAGTCGTCATCGACTTCAAGGACTTCGAGAAACGCCGGCTCTACAGCGCACGTGGCCGGGCTCTCCAAGCTCAATTGCAAACCGCCGCCGCCAAGAGCGCCGCTGAGTTCACCGCCGTTGCCTCCGCCGAAAAACTGGAAGTGAAGAGCTACGCCAACTTCACCCTGCGTCAGCCACCCACCGACATGCCGCAGCAAGCCTTCGGGCTCTTGCAAAGACTGCAAGCCGGCCAGGTTTCTGAAATGGCCGCCACGGCAGAAAAAGGGTATCTCGTTTTCGCTCAGGAAAAGAAGATTCCTGATCTGAGCCCGACGAGCCCACGTTATTTGGAAGCACAGAAACAGCTCATGCTTTTCACGGCCAGCGCCGCTGAAAATTCCTACCTCGGCGATCTGGTCGAGCAGGAGTTGAAGAAAACTGCGCCGGTCAATCCGCGCTAAGCGGCCAAGTAACGACGGCGAGGCGGCCGTTCATCCTGTCATAAAGCCGCCCACCCATCACGCTACTGCCACCGCCCTGTGCGGTGGCATTTTCTTTTCTGAAACCGCGTACCACCCACACCGTCACAAAAAGCTTAAACTTTCCTCTTCATTCGCGTGTACTTAGCCTGATTCAGTTCCCCCTTCAAAATGATCATGATTTTTCGCCGCCGCTTCCTCACCTCGTTTTTGACAGGCCTGCTCACTTCAGCCTGTGTTTTCGCTCAAGATCCTGTGGCCACAACAGTGCCCGGTCCGGCCGCAGTGACGACTGCCCCGGAGCTCACCCTTGAACAATGCATCACCCGCGCCCTGCAAAAGAATTTCTCCCTGGAAATGGGACGCTTCAATCCGCAAATCGCCAAAGACGGCATTGATGTCGCCGGCGCCGGATACGAGCCAACCGTTCTCGTGAGCGGCAATCACGGACGCAATGTCTACGGCGCGACCAACCTGACCAATTCTTCAGCCCTCACCTCTTCCGATCTGCGAGCTGGAGTCAGCCAGAAACTTTACAGCGGCACCACCGTCAGTGCCACGAGTCAGCTTGATCGCAACGCGCAAAATCCGGCGATCTCCAGCATCAATCCCGCTTACAACGCCGATCTGACGCTCGAGGTCCGCCAATCGCTGCTCAGCGGATTCGGTACGACGGTGAACAAAGCCATCATCAACCGCGCCAAGATCGGCCTGGCTCGCGCGAATCTCGATTATAAAGCGCAAGCCCTCGACGTCATTTACTCCACTGAAACCGCCTATTATAATCTGGCCTTCGCGCGCGAGCAACTGACCGTCCGAAATCTTTCCCTCGCCCTTGCCAACCGGCTTTACGACGAATCCAAAACACGACGCGATACCGGTGTCGCCACCAACCTGGATGTCTTGCAAGCCGAAGTCGGTGTCGCCAACGCCCGCCGCAATGTCCTTCTCGCCGGACAGGAAGTAAAAGATCGGCAGGACGCACTCCTCGCACTGATCGGTCAATTTGAACTCAATAGCGACGTAGGCACGGTCCACCTCGCGGCCATCGATAACGTCCTTCCTGTTTTCGCCTCCTCCTATCAGCTCGCCAAACAAAATCAGCCCGACTTTCTTTCTGCGCAGGCCGCCATCGACCAACTCAAACTCGATGTCGTCACCGCCAAAGACGCGACCAAACCCGACCTCAGCGTCGGCCTCGCGGTCGGGTTGAATGGCAATCGCTCCAGCGTCGACGCAGCATTGGGCGATGCGTTCAATCGCCAGAACAATTCATGGCAGGTTGATTTTGCTTTCCGTTATCCGTGGGGACAAGTCTCCAACCGAGCGCGCTATCGCCAGAGCCAATCTACGCTCGGCCGCGAAGAAACTTTCCTGCGCCAGCTCGAACAAAATATTGAGGTGAATGTGCGCAGCGCGGTGCGCTCGGTTGAAACCAACAACGAAAGCGTCAAAATCGCGGCGCTCTCCTCCGATCTCAGCTTGAAACAATATGAGCTGGAAAAAGACCGGTTCGACGCCGGTCTTTCCACTTCCTACCGGGTTCTCCAAGCTCAGAACGACCTCGATACCGCCCGGGTGGAGGAACTTCTGGCAAAAGTCAGCTACCACACGGCGGTCGCGGCGCTCCACCGACTCGAAGGGAGTTCCCTTCAACACTACGGCGTCTCGCTGCCCTGAACTAATCAAGGCCGGAGCAAGACCCGCACGTTACGGGTGGACTGAGGTCTCTGCTGACGAAGAAAGTTAAACTAGGTCGGGGCCCGTTGCCCTCAACAGCCCTCGGGGTGCGCAGGGCAATTGAGGGAAATCGACCCTACCACTTCATTGCCCAACAAAAGTCTAAACGTTAAAAGCCGTTCGGATCAGTCAGCGCCGGCCAATAAAGGACCATCGTTCCCCATCCTGATTGCGGATTGATTCTTTCATGGGAGCGAACTTGCTCATGAATGGAATGCACGCGTGCTATCCAGCATTTGCGTCTCCATTACTCTCCCTGTGAACCCGACTCCGCTCCTCATCCGAATTGCCATCTGGACGTGGCTGATTGCCGCTCTGTTCGTGGGCAACTCAGTCCTCTTGCAGCGTTTGCCCTTGCCCGCGATTCAAGGGATTCTCGTCGGTCTCACGGCCCTCTGCCTCGTCCTTTATTTCAAGGTGCTAATTTTACGCACGTGGATCGACCGCCTCGATCTCCGGGCCCTCGTGCTGCTGCACACGACCCGCTTGGTCGGATTTTATTTCCTCATCCTTTATCGTCGCGGTGAACTCCCGTACGCCTTCGCCGTACCCGGCGGCTGGGGTGACATCATCGTCGCAACTCTCGCCCTCCTCGTTGGTTTGCTGCCGATGGCAAACGCCGCTCGCCACCGCGCCATCACCATTTGGAATGTCATCGGTTTCGTCGACATCGTGATGGTCGTCATTACTGCCGGCCGGCTTGGTTTGCAAAACAGCCAGCAAATGCGTGCCCTCACTTATCTCCCACTCAGTCTGCTCCCCACTTTTCTGGTGCCACTGATTGTCGCATCGCATCTGATAATTTTCCTCCGGCTCCGCCGGGAAACCTTCCCTAATGAGACCTGAATTTAAATACGGCCTGATGAGCGGCGCGGGGATCTGCCTCTGGATCGTCACCGAATATTGCCTCGGACTGCACACGATCCATTTGGAAGTCGGTGAAAAGACCGGCTATTTTTCGAGCATCATTCCACTGGTCACGCTTTTCCTGTTGTTACGGCAAAAGCAGTCTGCGGCCTACGACGGTCGCCTCACGCTCGGCCAAGGCATCGCCTCCGGATTGGCAGCGTCCTTCCTCGAGGGAGTGATCGTTTATGGGTTCATGTTATTCTACAACCAGTACATCAATCCAAACTGGGTGGACAACGCCCTCGCCCTGAAAGTCACGCAACTGCGCGATCATGGCGTCGCCGAAAGCCACATCCGCGAACAGATCACGCTTTACCGCCAGGCCAACAGCGCGCTCGGCATGATCACCACGACCTTGCTCGGCCTGACGGTGATGGGCGGAATATTCTCGCTCGTCCTCACCCTGCTCCTCCGCCTCCGTCCGCGATCGCCGCTAGCCTAAGTATACTATTAGTTGACATCGAGATTTCCCGTTCTCAGCCGATTTAGGCAGACTTGCGTCCAGGCAACTTCTCTCGCTCGCGCCCTTTCAAAATAACGTTTCCACTTTGGCGTCGGCCGCCTCGACCTGCCGGTGTTCCGGGAGCTGCGTCTTGAACCAAGTCCGCTGTTTCTTCACCAAGGCCCGGGTATTTTTCGCGATCTGTCCGGCCAGTTCACTCGCGACCAACCGGCCCTCGATCAGCTCAATCGTTTCACGATAACCGATGGCCCGCGCGGCACTGGGATTTTCCTTCAAGCCCACGGCCAACAGGCCACGCACCTCGTCCACCAGGCCCGCCGCCAGCATCTGATTCACCCGCTGTTCAATCCGCTGATCCAATTCACTTCGTTCCCGCACCAATTCGCACAAGTTGATTTCAAAATCAACAAACGGTGACGGCTGCGCCGCGAAACTGGCCTTCAATTCGGCCAGGGTCCGTCCGGAAACGAGACACCGCTCCAAGGCCCGACAAACGCGTCGCGGATTTTGCACATCGAGGGTGCCCAGCCCGGCGGAATTGAGCTGATGCAGATCCGTCACCAATGAACCCAGTCCTTCACGCTCCAACCGTTGCTGCAGTTCAGCTCGCAACTCCGCCGGCACTTCAATCTCGTCGGCGACCGGCGCAAAAAAAGCCTTTAGATAAAAGCCGCTGCCGCCCGTTACCAACACCCGCCGACCGCGCGTTGCAATCGCGGTGACGGCCCGGCGCGCGAGCCCCACATAATCGCTAATATCCATTGCTTCCGTCACCGCTCGAACATCGATGAGGTGATGCGGCACCCGGGCAAGATCCGGCTTGAGTGGCTTGGCAGTTCCGAGATCCATCCCCCGATAGAAAAGCAGGGAATCACAGGATACAATTTCCGCGCCATTCGCCTCCGCCCAGCGGAGCGCAAGTTCGGTTTTCCCCACGGCCGTGCAACCGGTGAGGACATAAATGGTGGACGGCATCGCGCGCATGCAAACCACGCGCGCATTTGTTGCAAATCTCCTTTTGCAAACCACGGTTAATCCAGCTCAAGCTTTGATCCCACCCTGCCTTTGAAAGTCCGGTTCATCTTCAATCCCTATTCCGGCCGAAACCGGAAAAATCCGTACCTCTACGACCGTGCTGTCGATTTCATCGCTCAGGAGCGACTCGACGGAACCATCGTAACCACCGAGCGTCCACGCCACGGCACTGAACTAGCCCGCGCAGCGGTCGATGACGGCTGCGCCCTCGTGGTGGCGATCGGTGGCGACGGCACGATGAACGAAGTCGCCGACGGCTTGATTGGAACCTCCGCCGTCTTCGGACTCATCCCCTGCGGCTCCGGCAACGGCCTGGGCCGACACCTCGGAATCCGCAAACCGGGCCACGGTGCATTTCGCACGCTGCTGCACGGGCGGCCCATGCCCATCGATACCGGACTGGTAAACGGTTTCTCATTTTTCAATGCCATGGGACTCGGCTTCGAAGCCGATATCGCCGTGCGCTTCAGCCGCCAGACCAATCGCGGTCTCGCCGGCTACATTCGCGTGGGCGTACCTGCTTTCTTCAAGCATCATCCGGAGCGTTGCATCGTCCACCATGAGGGGATCACGACACCCGTGGATGCCTTCACTTTGGCGGTGATGAACTCCGACCAATATGGCAACGATGCCCGCGTCGCTCCGGGCGCAAAAATGGACGACGGCCGCTTCAATCTCGTGAGTGTGCCGCGAGTGGGATTTTTCGGCGCGTGCAGCATGCTTTATCGGCTCGGTACGGATAGCTTTGACCAAATTAAGGCGGTCACCCGGATCAACGGTTCGGAATTCGTCATCGAACGCGAAAAAGCCGGTTGGATCCACACCGATGGCGAACCGCGCGCAACCACGGCGAAACTTCACGTGACGCTCAAACCGCACAGTCTGCGGATCATGGTGCCGACGACTGCTATTTAAAACTAAACGTCGTATCGTTCTCCAGACCGATCCGATTGCGGCCGGCCTTTTTGGCTGCATAGAGGGCTTCATCAGCGGCGGCCACCAATTCATTGGCCCTGACTGCACCCTGACTGCACGCGACGCCGGCGCTAAAAGTAACCGCGAGTGTCAATTTACTATTCACGACACAGGGTGTCTCGGCGAGCAACACGCCCAGCCGCTTGATAGCTTCAACCGCACTTTTCCCATCCGTCTCGACCATGATAATGGCAAACTCTTCCCCGCCGTAACGCGTCACACGATCGACGTTGCGCACCTGTCCGGCCAGCAGACTCGCCACGTGGCGCAACACCTCGTCGCCGGCTTGATGGCCGTGGGTGTCGTTGATGCGTTTGAAGTGATCGACGTCGACCATCACAATGGAAAACGGCCGCTGGAAACGCACACTCCGATCCCACTCCTCGTCGAGGATGCGTTGAAATTCACGCCGGTTCAGCAGCTTCGTGAGTTCGTCGCGCTGGGAAAATTGACGTAGTTTCGCCAGCGTCTCATCCAATTTCAGCGTGTAACGCAGCGCCCGTTCCAGCAACCGAGGGGTCAGGTCCCCTTTAACGAGATAATCGGCGGCGCCCGCATTCATCGCCGCAATATCCGCTTCCTCGCTATCATCAGCGGTGAGCACAATCGCAGGCGTATCACAGCCGGCAATCCGGGCTTCACGCAAGAGGGTCAGGCCATCGCGATCACCCAAATGATAATCGAGCAGGCAAGCCGCATATTTACCGCTCACCATTTTCTTCAACCCTTCCGCATAAGTTAAGGCTTCATCCAGTTCGAATGGTCCACTGCGAAAGCCTTTCACCATCTGCTGCATCAGCGAATGATACAGTCGGTCGTCATCGACGAGCAGAAGCTTGCGAGTTTTAATCATGGCCGGACGAAGCGGCTCATCGAACCCCGCCAACCAGTTCCGCCGCTCTAATCCGCAACCGCGCCGGCAAACCCGCGCGGTTGTCCAAATTTTCCTTGATGACATTAACCAACGCGCTGCCCACGACCACGCCGTCCGAAGCGCGAGCCACTTCTTTCACTTGAGCGGGCGTGGAAATGCCAAACCCCACCACCACCGGCAATGCCGTATGCTGCCGGATGCGCGTCACTGCTTCGGGGATATTCACCGCCATCTGGTCGCGCACGCCGGTCACGCCTTCGCGGGAGACATAATAAATGAAACCCGTCGCCGCCGCACAAATTTTTTCCAGTCGTTCGGGCGGAGTGGTCGGCGCGACGATGAACACTGTCTTCACGCCGTACTTCCGGCACGCCTCGAGTACTTCGCCGGCTTCTTCGGGGGGCAAATCAAGCGTCAGCATGCCGTCCACGCCGGCTTCTTTCGCCGCGCGCACGTAGTTATCCACGCCATTGGAAAAAACCAAATTATAGTACGTATAAAAAACCAGTGGAACCTGGCTCTTCTCGCGGATCTGGCGCACCAACTCGAAAACCCGCGCGGCATTCATCCCGCCCTCCAGGGCGCGCTGGGCGGCGAGCTGATTGGTCAGACCATCGGCGAGCGGATCGGAGAAGGGCACACCCAACTCCAAGACATCGGCCCCGGCATCGATCACGGCGCGACAGGCCGCGAGCGAAGAGTTAAAATCGGGATCACCCGCGCACAGGTAAGCGACAAACGCGGCGCGTTTTTCTTGGCGGGCACGGGTAAAAGCCTGGGCGATGCGATCCATGGAAAGAGAGGTGAGTTGAACGGGAATCCTTGGCGAAGCAAATGTGGATTTACGGAACCCAGACGACCGACACAGCCCATCGCAAAGAAAAACCAAGAGTGTTTTCAACCCGCAGTCGAATTCTCCGATCAACTGCGACAGATCGGTCCGTTCGTAAACGCATCAGAGCACGAGCAAGTGGCAGAGGTCGCATTAGCTCGGAAACGCTGGCCCACAAACCTCCAGGATTTAAAAACACTCCCTAATGCGGCAGCGTGAACTCCACGAGGACCGGCCGATGGTCGGACAACAGGCTCCGCACGATTTCCGCTTTGGGGTGCAGACATTTTTCGGGCAAAAAAACATAATCCAAGGCTCGGGCTGGGAACGGTGAGGGAAACGTGCGTCCGGTCTTGGGCAGCAGCGTATAATTATTGGATTCCTCAAAATAGCCCAACAATGTCGCAGTCGCGTCGGGCCGGTGCGCGGGATTATTGAAATCGCCGCAGACGATTGGCGGCGTTCCCCACTGCGCAGCCCGGTGAGTTTGCTGCTCATCCAGAAAGTGCATCAGCCGGGTCACCTGCTTGAGCCGCTGCGGCCGGGAGCTGTGGTGCAAATGAACATTAAAAAGCGGCAATCGTTTCCGCGCACCGAGATCAATTTCCGCAAACACAAACCCCTTTTCCCCAATCTTGCCGGAGCCGAAAGGAATCGTTTCAGTGTGAACGATCGGAAACCGGGACAAGACCGCGTTACCGTAATTGAGATGAATCCGGCCGGTCCGACGATTATTAATCCCAAAGGCCGCATGCGGCAACCCGGTGTGCTCGCTCAAGAACGCCAGATGATCAAAACTGCCACTCCAGCGCGAGTCCTGGTCGATTTCCTGAATCGCCACAATGTCCGCCTCCAATCGTTGGATCAGTTTGGCGATTTTAACCAAGTTAGCCCGAAGCTGTTTCACCGTCCGCAGCCCCTGGTGGAGTGCAAGCCCGCGGGCGTGGGCGATATTAAACGTCAAAAGGCGCAACCGGGGCATACCTTATAACAAATTCCACCCTCGCCCATCCGCAATGGCTAATCTCCGGGAGCAAAGAGGCATTCCTCGCCGCTGGACGTAGTACACCTTATCCAACTCGACTTTACGGACGTCCCGGCCTACCGTTTAAGACATTTCACCCGGGGTGCCGGAACTTTTCACCGCCTATCGTCCAGTATCATTTAACAGGATTAAGAATGGGTTGACAGAGTCGAACGGGCTTACGAAGTTCACCCCTCAATTTCACGGCGGCCATAGCTCAGTTGGTTAGAGCACAAGATTGTGATTCTTGGGGTCGCGGGTTCGAATCCCGTTGGCCGCCCCAATTTTCGATTAGTTCGGTCCCATGTATTTCGTATACTTCCTAGTATGCTTGGAGACCGGTCACTGCTATGTCGGCCAAACTGATAACATAATTCGCCGGTTTCATGCACACCTTGCTGGCTCGACGAGAACCACTCGCGAGAAACTTAGCCATCCTGTCAGGATCCATTGGGAAGCCCTCGCCAATCGTATCGAAGCTGCCCGAAAAGAACGCTATTATAAGTCTGGCTCAGGCCATCGACTAAAGCATTCAATCATCGCTGATGCCCTTCACCGATACTATCCGCCGGATGAGAACTTTCCGCTACACTTGGGTCATAGCTCAGTTGGTTAGAGCATTCTGCTAGCCAGCAGAATGATTCTTGGGGTCGCGGGTTCGAATCCCGTTGGCCGCCCCAATTTCAGCCTAGTGTTCAGGTGGAAAAAAGCGATGCTGTCCGCCCAAACAATGAACCTAAATCCCGCAGGCAGTTACCCGCTAATTTTCGCTAATCGGCGCTAATGCAGGCACTACTTGGCTTTCGTTCAGGGAGTTTTGTTCACCGATCAGTTGAACCACTTTTTGGTCCAGTGTTTTTTGAATTTATTGATGAGCGTCAATTAGCGTAGATGAGCGATTTCTCATCTGAGTTTTCTAGGATGAACGCAGGACCCTTCCCGATCGGAGCTCCGCAATCACGCTCACGGCACACCCCATCGCGTGTCAGTCCATTAAACGCTAACTTTCTTTGAACGAACTCGCGCCGACTGCGTCTTTCATTTCGTAGTTCAAATAGTTCTAAGGTTTGCTTGGTGTTTGGGTAAAGGCCGCTCAGGGGTGAGCGGCTTTTTTGTGTCCCCTTGGAATCGCCAAATCCCAGCCAAGCGGTGACCAAAGTCCTCCGGCGTGCAGCTCCGGAACCGAATCAAACGGAGCCTGCGGCGATCGCTGCGCCACCGCCGACTCGAAATCATCGTTTATTTGAAAATCCCCTCGCCACCTTGCCGGCTTCCGCTATCCGATTTCAGGCATGATTTCCTTCAAGAAACTACTGGGTAAGGATGAGAAATTCTATGACCTCCTAGAGGCCAGCGCCGAGGAGACGCGCATTAGTACCGGCCTGCTGGTGAAAATCCTCAAAAACGATAGCGCAGCCCATGCCTCGAGCATCCACGATATCATCCAAACTCGCCGCAAAGACAAACGCATCACCCAGCAGATCACCGAAGAACTCTGCAAAACCTTCGTCACTCCCTTTGAACGCGAGGATATCGAAGCGCTTTCCCTCGCCCTCTACCGTATTCCCAAGACCGTTGAGAAGATCGTCGAACGCCTCACGATCTGTCCCGCCCGCGTGCCGCGCGAAAGCATGCAACGCCAGGTCGCGTTACTTGAGGAAGCCATCGAGGCCGTGGTCTTCATGGTTAAGCAATTGCGCAAAGGGACCCAGGTTGACCGGATTCAAGACGCCAACAACCGTCTGCAATTCGCCGAGGGCGAGGCGGACAAAGTGATGCTGGCACTCATCAAGGATCTCTACAACGGCCCCTACGACGCCAAGGAAGTGCTCATCTTGCGCGAACTCTACGATCTCGTTGAAACTGCCGTGGACCGCGCCCGTGATGCGGGTCAGGTCGTTTTTCAGATCATGCTGAAATATTCCTGAGCCCGACTGCCACCCGCCGCCGAGCCCCATGACTATTTTCCTAATCGTCCTCCTGGCCGCCTTGGTCTTCGAGTACATTAATGGCTTCCATGACGCCGCCAACGCCATCGCCACGGTCGTCTCGACGAAGGTCCTGACCCCGCGCCAGGCAATCGCCCTCGCGGCATTCTTCAATCTCATCGGTGCCCTCGCCGGCACGGCGGTGGCCAAAACCATCAGTGGCGGCCTCGTCGATGCGCATGCCGTGACGATGAGCACTATTTTTAGCGCGCTCTTCGCCGCCATCGTCTGGAACCTCCTCACTTGGTGGCTTGGTCTTCCGTCTAGTTCGAGCCACGCGCTCATCGGCGGGTTGTGCGGTGCGTCCGTGTCCACGGCTTCGGGAGATTGGAGCGTGCTTATTTGGTCATCCGTCGACTCACACGGCAAATCAATCGGCCTTTGGCCCAAAGTCGTGTTACCCATGCTCAGTTCGCCCGTCGCCGGATTTGTTGGCGGTGCGCTCCTGATGTTTCTCCTGTTAATCGTCGTTCACCGTTTCACGCCTCGGATCGTCAACGGAGTTTTCGGCAAACTCCAACTCCTGAGTGCCGCCCTCATGGGCTACAGCCATGGTTCCAACGATGCCCAAAAAACGATGGGCATCATCACCCTCGCGCTCTTCACCGCGACCAAGGGCGGCGTCTTCAAAGATCTGCCCGAGTGGGCCGCTTTCCTGCGTGTGCCCGAATTCAAAGATATCCCACTCTGGGTCGTACTCTCTTGCGCACTCACCATGGCCGCTGGCACTGCCGCCGGCGGCTGGCGGATCATCCGCACCATGGGCCACAAGATGGTCAAGCTCCAGCCCGTGCACGGCTTCGCCGCCGAAACCACGGCCGCCCTGATCATCCACGGCGCATCGACTTTGGGCATTCCCGTTTCCACCACCCACGTCATCTCAACCTCCATCATGGGCGTCGGCGCCATCAAGCGCTTCAGCGCCGTCAAATGGGGCGTGGTCGAACGCATCATCTGGGCTTGGGTCCTTACCCTCCCCGTCTGCGGCCTACTCGGCTACCTTACTCAGCGCCTCTGTCAGGTATTCGGCTATCTCTGATCAAACGCAGGAATCGAATCGTCGGGCCGTCACCCGGCTAAGCTAAACACCGCGACAGAGGCCTGCCGCTACTGTGATGAAACGAACTTCTGACGACGTGAAGGCACCTCGAATCCCTCGAAGGAGAGCAAACGGGCTCGCCCACCCGCCATTTACATCGGCGGCGTGCTGAGCGATTCCTCCCGCGGAGCTTTCGTGATCTCACTGTGTCGAATATCGTGTCCCTTGGAAAGGAACACCATCTCCTCGGCAATATTAACCGCGTGATCGGCAATCCGCTCGATCGATTTCGAAATGAACATCAGCTCGATCGCCCGCGAAATTGTCTCTGGTTTTTCAATCATGAAACTCGTGAGTCGCCGGTACATCAGCCGGTTTAGATTATCCACTTCGGAATCGCGGCGGATGACACTCAGCGCCTTTTGCTCATCCTCCTGCACGAAACAATCGAGCGCATCCCGCAACATCTCGAGTGCGATATTCGTCATGCGGGGAAAGTCGGCGTAAAGCTCCAGCCGTGGCTCGATCGCCAGTTTGCGCGAGCGACGCGCAATCGTAGTGGCCTCGTCCCCCACCCGCTCGAGATCGTGACTCGCTTTCATGCCGACCACGATGAGTCGCAACTCCGAGGCCACCGGCCCGCGCAGAGTCATGTAGCGGATCGCTTCATCATCAATCTGGACCTCAAGCTTGTCGATGTCGTCATCCAACGCGATCACCTTGTCGGCAAGTGGAATGTCACCATCCATCAACGCCTTCATCGACAAGCGGGTCAGGTCGATGGCGCGTTCTCCCATCTGCAGCAGATGGGAGCGGAAATTTTCAAGCTCAGCGTCGAAGAAACGTTTCATGGGAAATAAGAGTGGTAAGTAGCGGGTGGTGTGTAGCGAGTAGGAGTAGTCCGTAATGAATGGGGTATTTTTCGTAATGTTCTCTACCCGCGATTCATTCCTCGCTACTGGAAAATCCGGCTCAGCCGAATCTTCCCGAGACGTAGGCTTCAGTTTGTGGATTGCCAGGATTCATAAAGATGGTGCGGGTCTCGGCAAACTCCACCAGTTTTCCAAGGTAAAAGAAAGCCGTCCGATCCGAACACCGCGCCGCCTGCTGCATGTTGTGGGTCACAATCACGATCGTGAATTGTTTTTTCATCTCGTGGATCAACTCCTCCACTTTGGCCGTGGCAATCGGATCCAGCGCCGAACACGGTTCGTCCATTAAAATGATCTCCGGCTCGACCGCGACTGCCCGGGCAATGCACAGACGCTGCTGCTGCCCACCCGAAAGACCAAGCGCACTTTGATGCAGACGATCCTTCACCTCATCCCACAACGCCGCGCCCCGCAGACTTTTTTCCACGATCTCATCAAGGCGTGCCTTGCTCTTCTCGCCCTGAATCCGCAACCCATAGGTGATGTTATCGTAAATGGATTTCGGAAAGGGATTCGACTTTTGAAACACCATGCCGACCCGCTTCCTCAGCTCGATCACATCGACCCGCGGATCATTGATATCGATGCCATCAATGCGAATGTGCCCGTCAGTGACTCGTGCCGCTTCGATCAGATCATTCATGCGGTTGAGGCAGCGCAACAGCGTGCTCTTCCCGCAGCCGGAAGGTCCGATAAAAGCGGTCACCTCCCGCTCCTTGATATTCAGCGTAATATCATGCAGCGCCTTTGATGCACCGTAGCAGAAATCGAGATCGTCGATTTCGATCACGTTGCGGGCCGCCGCATTGGCGGCAGAGAGAATTGGCACCGGGGCCGGACGACTGGTGAGTGACGTGGTGACTTCAGGCATGGCGAGAGTGGTGCTTACCATTGGTATTTTTTGCGCAAGCGCGCGCGGAGGATGACTGCGGTCATCGCAATGGCGGCGACCGTAAAGAGAAAGACGAACGCCGTGCCATACTGCACATCCCGGGTGTATTCGTTCTGCGGAATCTTGGAGGCGACCACATAGATGTGATACGGCAGCGCCATCACGCCTTGAAAAAGAAAATCGGTCGCCTTTTGCACCTGCCAGGGCAGTTCGTCGCGAACTACGAACGCCGCCGTAAACATGATCGGCGCCGTTTCACCAGCGACGCGCGCAATCGCGAGCACCGAGGAAGTCAGAATGCCCGGCAACGCGTATGGCACCACGTTCGTCATGATGGTCTGAAATTTCGTGGCGCCCAACGCCAGCGAACCTTCACGATAACCCTTCGGCACGGCCTTCAGCGCTTCTTCCGAAGCGGTGATAATAATGGGCAGCACCATGAAGGCCAACGTCAGCCAGCCGGCCAACAGCGAGACGCCAAAATCCAACGCGATGACGAACAGACCAAAACCAAAAAGGCCAAAAACAATCGACGGCACTCCCGCGAGATTCACGATTGAGAGTCGCAAAAACCGAATGAACGGGCCGTCCGTGGCGTATTCGCTCAAATAGATCGCACTGAGTACGCCAAGAATCAGTGCGATGATAATGGACCCACCCACCAACAGCACGGTGCCGACAATATTCGGAAAAATCCCACCAGCGGAATAGACGTAGGTTTCCACTTTCACCCCCTTGAAGTCCGCCTCGTGCTGCGCTCTGAACTGGCGAAAAACATGATCGCCCATCGTCTGCTTCTTTCCGTCGAGCTCGAAAACATTCAACGTCTCGGGGGACTCCGTTAAGAACGGTATATTGATAAACGGCGCAGTCGTTTTAAAAATCACCGATCCGCCTTTTGAGCCGATGTCGTAAAAAATGAACGCCGCACACAAGAGCACAAAATAAGTA
>JANYFP010000489.1 GCA_025362555.1 Verrucomicrobiota bacterium | reverse complement strand
CTGCCAGGCTGGGCGTGACGGTCCCGAGGTCGAGACGAACGATCTTGGTGTAGCTGAGTTCGCCAGGCACGACTTTCCGCCGGAGGGCCGTTGGGGGCAACGGCCCCTACCGTGTTGGTTGCCCGGGCCTCGAGGAGTTTGGTCGCGTCAGCTTGGAGAAAGGTGATGCCGCTGATGCCTTGTTCTTGTTTCAGGTTCTCGGCTTGGTCGACGAGTTCGGAGGCGAAATCGAAAGCGGTAATACTCCGGTAGCCTTGGTGCCACAGACCGACGGCGACGCGTCCGGCGCCGCAGCCGGCTTCGAGGAGATTCGCGGATTTGTCGGGCAGGTAGCGCTCGATCAGCGCCAGCTCGGATTTCCACAAGCCGATGAAATGTGCGGCGCGGGCGTAGTGCAGCACGGCGTTAATGGCGTTGAAATCATCGCGCACGATGTCGCCGCTGATTTTAGTGATGGGGGTGTCGGACACAGGTGATTCTGAATGCAGATTTTATTAACCGCTAATCCTCGCTAATCGACGCTGATCAAAACGGGATGAAAGAATTCACTGATGCAGTGAATTGGTGGGATGATTGCCGCTGTAACTGATTTCCTAATTAGCGTAAAATTGGCGGTTCATCTCGCGGTTTGGTGAGTAAAATTTGCAGACGAGCGAGGCATGGAGTCTGCGCCTTATTTCAATTTCCATGCGGCGATGAACATGCCGTTGGCGTTTAGATCGTGCGGCCAGAGGGTGAGTTGCGGTGTGCTATTTAGAACTGGATCTGGTGTGAGTTCGGGGTGAGCGGCGGTGAAGGCGTCGGCGACGGCGGTGGTTTCAGCGCGCGTCAGAGTGCACACGGCGTAGACGAGACGTCCGCTTTTTTTGAGTGAGCCGCAGACATTTTCGAGGAGTTGTCGTTGCACGACGGCGAGTTCCTGCACGTCTTTTAGTGTCGTGGTCCAGCGGGCGTGCGGGTTGCGTTGCCACGTGCCGATGCCGCTGCACGGAGCATCGACGAGGATGCCGTCAAATTTGGTTTTGGTGGGGAGTTTCGCGCCGCCTTCCCAAGGGGCAGTGCGGAAATTAAATACTTTAGCACGGGCGGCGCGTTCCTTGAGTTTGGCGAGTCGGCGCAGCGAACGATCACTGGCCCAGAGCAGGCCTTTGTTGTTCATCAGATCGGACAGGTGCATCGTCTTGCCCCCTTCGCCGGCGCAGGCATCCCACCAGGTTTCGCCGGGTTTAGGGGCGGCGGCGTGGCTGACGAGTTGGGAGGCGAGATCTTGAATTTCAAATTCGCCGGATTGGAATCCGTCGGTGCGGTAAAGATCGGTGATGCCTTGATAGCTGAAAGCGGTAAGCGGTAAGTGATAAGCACCGGAATGGGTCTGCTGTCCGCCCGCTGCAGCGTCAGCGGATTTCCCCAACACCTCGGGGCAAGGCACACAATTTCCGAGCGCGGCGGCGACTTTCGGACCGAGGCCATTTTTGGTGCGGATCCACAGAGTCGGTTCGCGCTGGAGCTGTCGCAACCACGCGACTGGAATCACCTCCATTTCGGTTTTCAGCCAATCGGGCACTGCTCGCGATGTGAGAGCTGGGGCTTTGATGTTGTCGGGGTTTTTGTTGAAGCGTTCCTGCAGGGCGAGGGCGGCTTCCAATTGTTTTTGGAGAGAGTCGTTTTCGCCCAGCCACCGCCACCAACGATAATAAGTGAAAACGGCCCGACTGATTCCGCGGCGTTCGCCGGGTGCCGTGTAGTGGCGGTTTTGCGTGAGCGTCAGTGATTCGCGCAACGCCTGATCGGCGGGCGTGCCGGCTTGCACCAATTTAATGATGCGGGCGGCGTTGTTGAGGATGGAGGAATCAGACATGGGAAATCACGAAATAAACAGAATCGGCAATTGAGGGGAACTGCTATTTGCGGGCCACTTCATCTGAAACAGAAGGTGTCTCGCGAAGCAGCGGTTTGAAGGGAGCGAAGGTTCGGCTACAAAAGCCTGCAGGGAAATGGACTTTAGTCAGGGGCGGTTTGCCGGGCGACCGGTTCGGACAAATGCCGGGTTTGCAGCCAGCAAACAACGATATTGCCCTCAACGACCCTCGGGGTTGCCCAAGGCGATTGAGGCCAATCGCCCCGACCGTTCCGGAGCCGGCATGCACGGAGGCCTGCCGCTACACGACGGACTATTTCGAAAACATTACTTATCCCTTCTTCGCCCAGCGGCGGGTTTCTTTGATTTCGAAACGGCGGGCTTCCACTTGGGTGCCGGCGACGGCGGGATGCAGGCGCAATTCCTGAAACGCGTTTGCGCTCACGCGCCAGTTCAGACTGGAGGCAACTTCGGCGATCGGCGCGGCGCGGCCTTCAAATAGAAATGCCAATCGTACGCGGGTTTCACCGCCGGCGGCGCTGAGGGCGACGCGCAATTTTTTGAGGAAGTCGGGTAACTCTGCGTGCTCCGGGTGGAGCAACCACGTGACCTCGCGGATCGTGCCGGGAATGTGCGCGTCGAGGGAGTAGCATTCTTTGACGTTGAGGCGCGCGCCGTCATCGCCGCGCATCACGTTGCCGAGGATTACGACCGGTTGATTCTCGGCGAGGTTCTTACCGTAATTTTCATACGCTTCGGAATACATATTCACGGAGAGCGTGGCTTTTTTTGTGGCGAGATTGAAGAACGCCCACGGGCGATTGTCTTTGCGCGACAGTTTTTTCGTGATGCCAGAGGCGACGCCGCACATGCGGAATTCGATGCGATCTCCCTCGAGGAGGACTTGTTCCTCGGTGTGCGTCGTGAGTGCGTCGGCGAGACCGATGTAGGCGTTCATCGGATGGCCGGAGATGTAGAAGCCGAGGAGTTCTTTTTCGAATTGCAGGCGATTGCCGGCGGTGAGTTTGCGTTCGGCTGCGCCGGCGGCCTTGGGCTTGCCGTTGACTGCTTTCGCTTGGCCCAGATCGAACATGCCGTGCTGATCGTGGCCGTTGCCGGCGGCGGGAGCAGCGACGAAGGCGGGTGCGATTGGCGCGGGCGCGCGCTTGGTGTGGCGGAGCAGGTTCGTGAATTCGGCGGCGAGGGTTTTGGGGTCGGGCAGGGGCGCGCCGCCTTGGCTGGCACCGAGATCGAAGAGCATGCTTTCAGCGGGCTCTTCGACTTTGTTGGTCGTGGCGACATCCTTGCGCAACGCGGGATATTTCCGCTGGAGTTCCATGAGGACGGAGAGAACTTCGTCGATCTGGGCAAAGAGATCTTCGCGAGCGGCACCGCTGAAATCAAACGCACCGGTGGCGATGAGATTTTCCAGCACGCGCTTGTTGATGGCCCGGGAGTCGGCGCGTAAAATGAAGTCGGCGAAACTGCGGTAAGGTCCGTTGGCTTCACGTTCGGCGAGGATTTTTTGCGCGGCTTGTTCGCCGACGCCCTTGATGCCGGCGAGGCCGAAACGGATTTTTTCACCGACCGGCGTAAACATTTCGCGCGACTCATTGACGTCGGGACCGAGGACGACGAGGCCCATGGATTCGCACTCCGCAACGAAGTGGGAGACTTTTTCCGAGTTACCGAGTTCGGAGCTGAGCATGGCGGCCATGAACTGCACCGGGTAATTCGCCTTCAGGTATCCGGTCTGATAACTGAGCACCGCGTACGCGGCAGAGTGGGATTTATTGAAACCGTATCCCGCGAATTTATTGAGGATGTCGAAGATCGAATCGGCGGTCTTCGCATCGATGTTATTCACGCGCTTGGCGCCTTCGACGAACTTCGTGCGTTCGGCTGCCATCGCCTTTTCGTCTTTCTTACCCATGGCGCGGCGCAGCATGTCGGCGCCGCCGAGGGTGTAGCCGGCGATAATCTTCGCGGCTTCCATGACTTGTTCCTGGTAAACCATGATGCCGTAGGTTTCACGGCAGACTTCCTCGAGGAGCTTGTGCGGATACTTGACGGTGTTAGGTTCTTTTTTGCCGCGGACGTAGTCGGGAATCCAGTCCATCGGGCCCGGCCGGTAGAGTGCGATCAGCGCGACAATTTCATCGATCGATGAGAGACCGATTTGGCGGCAAAGATTTTGCATGCCGCCCGATTCCAATTGGAACACGCCGGTGGTGCGGCCGGAATTCAGGAGGGCGTAAGTCTTCGGATCATCGAAGCCGACAGTCTCCAAATCGAATTTGGGATCGGCGGTGAGGCGGACATTTTTCACGGCGTCGTCGATCACCGTCAGCGTTTTGAGGCCGAGGAAATCCATCTTCAGCAAGCCGAGCTTGCCGACGGCGTTCATGTCGTACTGCACTGTGACGTCGCCTTCCTGCAAGGTGAGCGGGACGAATTCGTCGAGGGGGCGATCGGTGATGATGATACCGGCGGCGTGTTTGCCGGTGTTGCGCACCATGCCTTCGAGGACGAGGGCTTGATCGATGATTTTCTTCGCGACCGGATTCGACGTGAATTCGTTGCGGAGCTCGGATGATTTCTCGATGGCCGTCTTGAGCTCGATGTTGAGCTCGTCGGGAATCATCTTCGCGAGACGATCGGCGTCGACGTACGGCAGGTCATGCACGCGCGAGACGTCGCGGATAACCATTTTCGCCCCGAGGGTGCCGTACGTGATGATGTTGGCGACACAGTCGTTGCCATATTTCCGGCGGACGTAGTCGATGACCTCGGTCCGGCGGCGCATGCAGAAATCGATATCGAAGTCGGGTGGGGAAACGCGCTCGGGATTCAGGAAGCGCTCAAAAAGCAGCTTAAAGCGCAGCGGATCGAGATTGGTGATGCCGAGGAGGTAGGCGACAATACAACCGGCGCCGGAACCGCGGCCCGGGCCGACGGGAATATTTTGTTTGCGCGCCCAATCGATGAAGTCCCAGACGACGAGAAAGTAATCGATGAAGCCGGTCTTGTTGATGATCGAGAGTTCGTAGTCGACGCGTTCGCGCAGAGTTTTTGCGAGCGCGACATCGGCGGCGGATTCAGGCGCGTGATAATCGACTCCGTAGCGCTGCTTCAGACCGGTGATGCAAAGTTCCAGGAGATAACCGGCGCGGTCGCATTTCACCTCGGGCGGCAGCGGGTATTTGGGGTAGCGTTCCGAGCCTTTGGGGAAAGGAATCGTGAGATCGCACATCTCGGCCACGAGCTGAGTGTTGGTGAGCGAGTCTGGAACTTCGGCGAATACCTGCTCCATTTCCTCGCGCGACTTGAGGTAGAATTGGGTGCCGGTGAATTTCATCCGATTCACCTCGTGCACCTTTGATCCGGTCTGAATGCAAAGCATCGTATCGTGCGGGCCCGCGTCGGTGGAGCGGACGTAGTGCACGTCATTTGAGCAAATGACCTTCAAGTTGAATTCCTCGCCCAGCTTCAGCAGTCCCGCGATAATCTGACGTTGTTCGGGGATGCCGTGGTCTTGGATTTCGACGAAGTAATTTTCTCGGCCAAAGATTTCGACGAAGCGGGCGCAAGCTTTGCGGGCTTCGTCGTAACGGCCGTGCAACAAATGTTGCGGCACGACGGAAGCGAGACAGCCGGTAAAGCCAATGAGGCCCTTCGAGTATTTGGCCAAGGTCTCGAGGTCGGTGCGTGGCTTGTAATAGAAGCCCTTGAGGTGGGCGTCAGAGACCAGCTTGAGCAAATTCTGGTAACCCGTGAGGTCGCGGGCGAGTAGGCCGAGATGGAAGATGCTTTTGCCTTCGTCGGAGCGGCCTTGGCGGTCGAGTCGGGAATGGGCGGCCAAATAGAGTTCACAACCGACGAGCGGTTTGATGCCTTTGGCTTTGGCTTGATTGTAGAAATCGATCGCGCCGAAAAGATTTCCGTGATCGGTGAGGGCAATCGCCTGCATGCCCAAGTCCTTGGCGCGATCCATCAAGCGATCGATGCGGCAGGCCCCGTCGAGGAGGCTGTAGTCGCTATGGACATGGAGATGAACGAAATTTTGGTCGGCGGAACCCACAAAGAGGGATGGAAAGGGGGGCTTACACGCGAGCAAGCGCTAAAGCGTAAAGTTATTCTCAGTCGGAGTTTAGCGCGATCGGTCGCCCGGGGTCGGGTGGGGTTCGGTCGGTGGCGATTCCTCGCGGGGTGAGGGCACCCCGCCCACAATCCCGCCGCTCCCGCAGCGGGCTACATCGGAATCACTCCCTCCAAAATTTGACGATCTAAAGATCTTCGAAAAATAGGGGTTGACGGTGGGGGAAGCGGCTGGCTTCTTGCTCCTTTTCCCAACGCCAACCTGTCTATTTCACATGTCTATCGAGATCAAGATGCGTAAGAATGAGCCAATCGATCGTGCGCTGCGTCGCATGAAGAAGAAGCTCGAACGCGAAAACATTATTAAAGACGTGCGCACCAAGCGCTACGCCGAGAAGCCGTCGGAGCGCCGCCGTCGCAAGGAGAAGGTTATGGCCTTCACCTGCATGCTGCGCCGCCGTTACGCCGAATAAATTCTGGCCAGGGTTTTTCTTGCACCAGCCGTGTGTTTTATAACACACGGCTGGTTTTTTTATGCCCGGAGGGGAGGTGTCTTTGGGACGCAAATGATTTTCCTGAGTGGGCAGCGTGCTCGCACGCGCGGATTGGGGCTATGGGACGTCGGAGTGCGTGCAAGCACGCTGGCCTACAATGAAAATGAGGGAGTTCTTAGCCCGTAAACGCGGCGTTATTTATCCCCAAACGGGTAATACCCCAGGCCCGCCGGCTTGATTTCAAGGGGTTAGCATGCACTAGTGGAATTGCCCATGAAGCCAATCATCGCTCTCTCGTCCTGCTGGTGTTCGCAGCGCCACCAAGATGGCTATGCAATGCTCCAAGAGATGGCGGATTTGGGGTTTGAGTGGGTGGAGTTGAGTCATGGGACTCGAATCACGCTGGTGCCGGGAATCCTGAAGGCCGTGGAGGAGGGTGTGGTTAAAGTCGCTTCCTGCCATAATTTCTGTCCGCTCCCAACCGGCGTGACCCATGCGGCGCCCAATCTTTATCGACCCTCTTCGAAAGAGGCACGCGAGCGAGAACAGTGGTTGCGGCACAGCCGGCGCACCATCGATTTTGCGCAGCAGGTTAACGCGCGGAAAGTGGTGGTGCATCTCGGATCAGTGGAGTTCTTGTGGTGTAATCCCACCCGCAAGCTGGAGGATTATCTCGAAGCTCATGCGACGGATGATTTGTCGAAGGATGCGGCGTACCAAAAAATGTTGGCGAAGAGCCTGGCGAAGCTGAAGGACCGCCAGCCGCCGTATTGGGGCAATACCAAACAGGGTTTGCTCGCGTTGCTCCCTTACGCGGAGGAGAAGGGCGTGATGCTCGGCTTCGAGAATCGAGAAGGCTTTGATGAGTTGCCCATCGATAGTGAACATCCGGCCTTGATTGCCGCGATGGCCCGGCCGAAGGCGTGCGGTTACTGGCATGATGCGGGGCACGCTCAGATTAAGCAGGACATGGGTTTGCTGAATCATCGTGAGCATTTGGAAAAAAACGCACCCAATGCGATTGGATTCCATCTGCATGATGTCAGCGCTGATGGGCGGGACCATCAGGCGATCGGATCGGGGCAGATTGATTTTCAAATGATCAGCAGTTTTTGGCGCCCGGAGCATACGCTCGTGATCGAACTTAGTCCGCGGTTGAAACCCGAAGAAGTGCGGGCGTCGAAGAAGCGCGTGGATGAGTTGGTGGCGGCGCGGTTTCCGTGAATCGGAAGAACCAAGGTAGCGAGCGCAGCGGGTGACTTGTTTTATTTTGGTGTAGGCAGCGTGCTTGCACGCGCGGATTGAGCGCGTGGGAATCGAAGGTTCGTGGTCGCGTGGAGAAATCAGAGCGCGTGCAAGCACGCTGGCCTACGACGGAGGCGGGGCGGTGGTGCTGAATCGCTCGCGAGTAAGTTTGCTCCTGCTGTTTCAGACTTCGAACCGGCTCCGCATTCAACTCTTGCCTTCGAAAACCATCACGATGGTTCGCTTTTCCTCGCCGGGGGTTTGGAGCAAGAACTCCTCTCTCGCGCCGAATTCCCTCTCTCTTTTTAATTCAGCATCCAGCGCGATGCCGGTCATCATTTCGACTTGGACATTGCGGATCGCGAGCAATGTGTCGCCCCGCTTGAAGCCCGCTTTTGCGGCCGGGCTATCGGCTTGGACTTTGCTGAGCCACGCGCGCTTGACGCGACTGAAAGGGAATGGACCTTGGCATTCCCATGAGACTTCAATCCAGCCGGCCGGAATTCTGGTTCCAAACACCACAAATGTGGGTAATATGACGGTGGTTTCTTTGGGTTTGGTCGATTCTTTTGTCTTCGCTGCGAGACAAGCGGAGCATAACAAAAAGAGGGCGACGATTCGGGCTTTCACGGTAATTTGAATCAGAGGGTTTTGTTCAAATCAATGGGTCGCAAACGAAGGCGACTCATTTGGAGAGTGGATGGCCCGAACGGTTCGGTTTCAATCGCGAATTGAGTGGGCTCGGCGGGCTAGGCACCTGTCCGATCATCCCGTAGGTTGCGCGCTCGCCGCGCAACGTTCGATCCGTGGTGTGACGAGCACCCCACCTACACCGCAATTATTCGGACCGTAGTTTAAGAAGAGGGATGCGGTAGGGGCGATTGCCCCAATCGCCTGCGTCTCGGAGGGCCATTGAGGGCAATGGCCCCTACCGTAATGTATTGCTCAAGTATCCGGCCATAAAAAAGGCGCGGCAATGGCCGCGCCTGGCAGAGGAGAAATCCACTCGGTGGTCGCTTAAGCGGCGAGATACGGGAGCTTCTTGGCGGTTTCCTTGACGGCGGGGATGCCGTCGAGGAGTTCGCCGATCGCGTCCCAACGGCCGTTGACCAGCGCATCGCGCGCGGTCTCGCGGAACGTCGCTGGCACGGTTTGCCCGGCGAAACGGATTTCTTGTTTCGCGACGTCGATCACGACTTCAGTTGACGGATCCTTTTCGACCGCCGCGCTGATCTTCGCGATGTCCTCGCGCTTGGCGCAGGCGCAGGGAATGCCGAGGGTGACGCTGTTGCCAAAAAAGATTTCAGCGAAGTTTTCGGCGATGACCGCCTTGAAACCATATTTTTGAATGGCTTGCGGAGCGTGTTCGCGGGAGGAGCCGCATCCGAAGTTTGCGCCGGAGATCAGGATCGTGGCGGCCTTGAAGCGGGCGTCGTTCAGCGGATGGACGCGGTCGGTACCGTCGGCATTTTTGCGGACGTCATAGAAGAGAAATTCGCCGAGACCGTCGAAGGTGACGCACTTCATGAAGCGCGCCGGGATGATGCGGTCGGTGTCGATATCGTTGCCTGGAACGGTGACCGCGCGGCCGGAGACAGAGGTGATTTTAGCAAGAGCCATGGGAGAGTTTCTTTTTAACCACTAATGCACACTGATGGAGCACTAATGTTCAGGTTTTTAGGAATTGGAATGGCCTACGGAATACACGGAATGAAATTCTTGTTTCAGTGTATTCCGTGTGTTTCGTGGGCGAAAATAGTTAGTTGGTGAACGCGAAGACTTCACGGGCGTCGGCGACGGAGCCGGTGACGGCGGCGGCAGCCACCATGACCGGACTCATGAGCAACGTGCGGCCAGTGGTGGAGCCTTGGCGGCCCTTGAAGTTGCGATTCGACGAGCTGGCGCAGAGTTGGTCGCCGATGAGTTTGTCGGGATTCATTGCGAGGCACATCGAGCAACCGGCGGCGCGCCATTCGAAGCCTGCTTCCGTGAGGATTTTGTCGAGGCCGAGTTTTTCGCACTGGAGTGCGACAATCTGCGAGCCAGGAACTGCGATGGCTTTGATGCCGGGCGCAACCTTGCGGCCCTTGATGTACTTCGCGACTTCTTGGAAATCCGAGAGACGGCCATTCGTGCACGAGCCGAGGAACGCGACGTTGATCTTCGTGCCCTTGATCGGCGCACCAGCGGGAAGTTTCATGTAGGCGAGAGCCTCGATGATGCCGGCTTTATCGTCGGCGGAAGTAGCGGTCTCCGGACTTGGTACATTCTCGGTGATGGAGATGCCTTGGCCCGGATTGATGCCCCAGGTGACGGTGGGAGCGATGTCGGCGGCGTCGATCTTGACGACGTCGTCATAATGGCAACCCGGGTCGGAGGCGAAAGACTTCCAGCGCGCGACTTCGGAATCCCACGCGGCACCTTTCGGCGAGTAGGGACGGCCTTTCAAGTAAGCGAAGGTTGTCTCGTCAGGATTGACGTAGCCAGCGCGGGCGCCGCCCTCGATCGACATATTACAGACGGTCATGCGCTCTTCCATGGAGAAGCCGTCGAAGGTGCTGCCCGCATATTCGTAGGCGTAGCCGGTGCCACCGTTGACGCCGAGCATTCGGATGATGTGGAGAATGACGTCCTTGGCATAAACGCCGGGACGGAGTTTGCCGTTCACTTCGATGCGCCGAACTTTCAGTGCTCCGAGAGCCATCGTCTGGGTCGCGAGGACGTCGCGCACTTGACTTGTTCCAATGCCGAAAGCGATCGCACCAAACGCGCCGTGAGTGGAAGTGTGGGAGTCGCCGCAGGCGATCGTGGTGCCGGGTTGGGTGATGCCCTGCTCAGGTCCGACGATGTGAACGATACCCTGCTTGCCGGTGGCGCGATCAAAGAAGGTGATGCCGAATTCCGCACAGTTTTTGCGGACTTCGTCCATCATGGCCTGCGCGAGTGGATCTTTGTAGGGCTCGACCAGCTCATTGGTTGGGATGATGTGATCCACCGTGGCGAACGTGCGATGGGGCATCAGGACCTTGAGGCCGAGGTCGCGGAGCATGCCGAATGCTTGCGGGGAGGTGACCTCGTGGATGAGGTGCGTACCGATGATGAGTTGGGTCTGACCGTTGGCCAGCGTGCGGGCCGTGTGGGCGGACCAGACTTTTTCGAAGAGGGATTTTGGCATGGGAGGAGCGAGAAGAATTAACCACTAATGAACACTCATGGGACACTAATTTAGGAAGATCGGATTAGTGAGAGCTTAGTGAGTATTAGTGGTAAACCGGTTTGAAGACAGTGGAGATTATCAGAAACTTGCCATAACGAGAAATACTTGTTTCGTGTCCTGTGATGCCTCGAGAGTATCAATACCCATTTGAACTTCGTCACCTCGTTTACTTTCGCGAGGTGGCGCGGCAGTTGCATTTTCGGAAGGCGGCGGAGTCGCTGTCGGTGGCGCAACCGGCGTTGTCGCGATGTGTCGCACAGCTCGAGACGGAGTTGGGGGTTGACCTGCTGAACCGTACTCGGCGGAAGGTGGAGTTGACGGCGGCGGGGCGGGTGTTGCTGGAGCGGATCGAGCCGTTGTTGCGGGCGCTGGCGGCAGTGCCGGCGGATATCCGGGCGCTCGCGGACGGGCAGACGGGACATGTGCGCGTGGCGTTCACGGGATTGGCCATGGCGACGGTATTGCCGGGGATATTGAGGGAGTTTAATCGCCGCTATCCGGGCATTCGGGTGGAGTTGAATGAATCTCCCACGGCGGCGCAGTTGGAATCTTTGAAGACGGGTGAGATCGCCTGCGGTTTTTTTCATCCGAACGCGACCCTGCCGCCAGGCCTCGGGACGAAGTTGTTGCTTCAGGAAAAAAACGGGGTGCTGCTGCCGGCGGATCACGCGCTCACGAAAACGAAAAAGCTCCGGCTGCGTGAATTGGCGGATACGCCGTTTGTGATGTTTCCGCGGGCGCACAATCCGGGGTTTTATGATCGGGTCCTGGCCGCATTTCAGCAGGCGGGGATTACGCCGCACATCGCGGACGAAGTGTGGCCGCGCTCGAATGCGATCGGTCTTGTGCGCGCCGGACTGGGGGCAACTTTCATGTGTCCATCGGAAGCGCAGCAATTGCCGGTGGAGGTGACGTTTCGTCCCTTGGACGGACCCGCGCCGGAAAGCCGGCTGGTCTTGGGCTGGCGCAAAGAAGCGACGCTGGATCCGGCGCTGTCGGCGTTTTTGGTCGTGGCCGGGGCGGCAACGGGGTGAGGAGGCGGGGTGACGGGGCTGGTCCCTTCCTACGCTTGGTTGGTTCTCCCCTGTAGGGCCGCTGCTTGCGG
>JANYFP010000483.1 GCA_025362555.1 Verrucomicrobiota bacterium | reverse complement strand
TTCCGGGGCGGTCCAGACGTAGAAAGCACCTTCTCCGTGAACGGAAGGATTGGTCGCAAGTGCGCTATCCGCATCCTCCGCGGTATAAAATCCCCCGTCGGCGTCGGTCATCCGCTGACGGACGTAGTTAAGCGTGTCGATCGCGGCGTCGCGCAAAACGGGATCAGTGGAGAGTTGCCATGCAGTCAGGTAGACGTTGGCGATCTGGGCCTGATCGTAGAGCATTTTCTCGAAGTGCGGCACCCGCCATTCAGCATCGACCGAATAGCGGTGAAAGCCACCGCCGAGGTGATCGTGAATGCCACCCGCCGCCATCGCGCGCAGCGTGCCCAAGGCCATCGCCAGCGCCTTTTCGCGCTGCTTGGAATTGGCCGACGTCGTCGCCACATCGAAGAGAAATTCGAGATTAACCGGCGTGGGAAATTTCGGCGCGGAGTCAAAGCCGCCATGCGCGGCGTCAAACGATTCCTTGAGTTGCGTGAACGCACGGTCGCGGAGGGAAGCGAGCGCCAACTCTCCGGCCGCCGGCGCGGAATGGGTATCGGCGGCCAGCGCCGCGAGCATTTGATCGGATTGCTTGATCACCTCGTCATGCTGCTTCGACCAAAGATCAGCCAAACGCGTCAGCATGGTTTTGAAGCCGGGACGCCCCGCATGATCTTCGGGAGCGAAATACGTTCCACCAAAAAACGGTTTCAATGCGGGCGTGAGCCAGACCGACATGGGCCATCCGCCCGCGCCAGTCGACGCCTGCACAAATGTCATGTACACGCGATCGACATCAGGCCGCTCCTCGCGGTCGACTTTGATGCAGATAAAATTCTCATTGAGCTGCCGGGCAATCGCGGGATCGGAGAAAGATTCCTTCGCCATCACGTGGCACCAGTGGCAGGTGGAATAACCGATCGAAAGAAAGATGGGTTTATTTTCCTTTCGCGCGCGCGCGAATGCCTCTTCGCCCCAAGGATACCAGTCGACCGGATTATCCGCATGCTGACGCAGATAAGGCGAGCGCTCGTGAATCAACCGATTCGGAGGCCGGACCTCCGTTGCGGGCGGGACGGTTTCTGGTGCGGCACGGAGAGAGACTGCGATCAGTGACGCCAAGACGCCGACCACAAATAGTCGGGCGATGAGAGGAGTAAGGCGCGGAGACATGATAAGAGGGCCGCTGATCAAACCGCACACCCCACAATCGAGTGCACGGGCCGACGCAACTGCCGGACAAGGCAATCATGCATGCAAGTACCGCCCTCAACGGTCGAGCAAATCCGAGCCGATCCCGACCCCAGACGCGGGTAATCACAATCCAACGAGCGCGAAACGAAACCGGCTAATACTTTGGCCGTGCCGAAAAACTTATTCGACTCAGTACCATGCAAAACGTGAGCGGGGTGCCCTCACCCCGCTTTGGAATCCACGCCGCGCGTGGTGAGGATCCGCCCACAAACAGTCCCGGACACAGAAGGAGAAATACCCACGGGTCGGCGTTGGCCTATGCCACGTCTCCACTCCTCTCCTCTGCCTCCAGGATGATGCCGGCTTGCACCAACTGAGCCTGCAGCGGTTGAATGAATTGCTCGTCCAACTCCTCCAACCGGAAGAGCGTGTCGGCGTCGTTTTCTCCTGTGATGAATACGAGCAGGTCGGCGAGTTCCAAAATATTCTCGTCCGAGAAATGCTCTTCGATGACCGATTGATTTCCTTCGAGTGCAGTGAGCACCGGCCAGTAACGCTCCACGCCGGGATCAGCCGCTTGCAGACAAACTTTACCGCGCAACCGCGCCCGGCCGATCCGCGCCGCGAAGTCGCCGAGCCGGCGGTAGGCGTAGGCAAGATTGGCAAGGCGGGTCTGCCGGAGCAGTGCCTCGCGTTGATGAAGGAGGAGAGAGAGTTTCATAGGATTATCCTTCGGGCCGAGGCCCGCCTGGGTTGATGGTTGGACGATTCCCCTGCCCGCTCGTCTTGCGACGGCGGGTTCACGATAGAAACCTGACGGCACCAGCGTGCCACCGAACACAGACACTGAAAGACCGCACGAAAGCCTGGCTGAACGTATCTCACGATACCGCTGCAATACCCTGACGCTGTTCGAACGAACCCTGCGCTAGCTCACTGTAGAATTTACTGAGGCTGCACTTTCACTGTCTCGCTGTCGGACTCAAATCACGATCACACCGTGCATCTGAACACTGACCAGACAGTATTATCTATCGCCACAAATGCTCGCGTCACAAGGAGTTTTTTTCACACAGAAAACATTTCCTGCTTCAGCCAAACTCGGCCATGAATCCATACAATCGCTTTTGCTACCACTGGGGCGCTTGTTCGTCGTAGGCGAGCGAGCCGGCTCACACTCCAAAAGAAACCGCGCGTGCCAGTGCGCGGCCTAGCCTCAACTCCGCGAACCGTCCGCCTTGATTGCTCCTTGCGACCCAAGCGCGTCACGGTAAATTACTGTAGTGATTCAATCGTGCGGAAACCATTTCAATTCGGACGGCACGGGCCTCGGTTGCTTTGATTCAATGCTGTTTCACATCTGCGTAAAAATGGCGGTCACGCCCACTGCATGACTCAGCCGCACCTCACCTCGCACACTCCGTCCGCGTCGCTGCCGTTCACCCGTGGCACGATGGCCGTGATCGCCGTTTTGCTCGGCCTCGTTGCGTGCATCACTCTGCGACTCTGGCCGGAATGGGCGCAAAACCCCGACTTGTCGCACGGTTTTTTTGCACCGCTCATTTTCTTGCTCTTGCTCTGGGAAAGCCGCCGGCACGGAACGCAACACTGGTTGCCGCCGAGCCGTTGGGTCAACTTCGCGACGGTCGGTGTGCTTACAGCGGGCTTTTTATTTTTCGCGTTGGCGGGATTACTCGCGGCTTCCGTGGCGTGGACGCACGCACTGGTGCTGTTTATCCTGACCGCCGCGCTCAGTTGTTTCCTCCTCGGCGGACTCTTGATTCTCGCGGACGAACGAGTCCGCGGGTTACCCATCAACTGGATCAGCCTGACCGCCATTTTCCTGTGGCTGCTCGTCGCCCCCTTGCCCAACGGCACCTATACGCGCCTGACGCTCGGCTTGCAACAGGGCGTAACCGGCGCGGTGTTTCACACGCTGCATCTTTTCGGCATTCCCTCCCGACAACATGGCAATCTGATTGAGCTGGCCACCACCACGGTGGGAGTCGAAGAGGCCTGCAGTGGCATCCGCAGTTTGCTTTCCTGTCTCTACACCGGATTTTTCTTTGCCGCATGGCAAGTCCGCCGGACTTCCCATCGGCTCCTCCTCATCGGGGTCGCCCCGCTCCTGGCACTCGGAATGAATTACGGCCGCTCCCTCCTACTCACCCTACTGGCAAATGCCGGGAAAAACATCACTGGCTTCTGGCACGATACCACGGGGTACGCGATCTTGGGTGTCACCTCGGTGCTCCTGGCCTGGCTCGCAATTTCGCTCGAGACGCGCGCGGAA
>JANYFP010000111.1 GCA_025362555.1 Verrucomicrobiota bacterium | reverse complement strand
AGTTGGTGCAACCGCTCCTGACTTGCTTGATTCGTCAACTCCGCCTGCCGCTGCGCCGTGATATCGGTCAGCAGCCCGACCAGCCGGAACAGATCTTTTCCAGTGGGTGTAATCGAAACGCTCTCATGCAGCCACATCACGACGCCGTCGCGGATCACGCGAAAATGCTGTTCATAGCCTGACCGACTGCGACTCAGGGCTTCGCGGGCGAGTACGTCCATCTCTGCCCGCTCCGGCACCTCGAACTCCGCCCAAAGATCCGTGTCCGGCGCAATGAGGCGTTGACCAAAAAGTTTCCGGTACAACATCGAGCGATGCAGCGTGATCTTCCAGTGCCAATCACCGCGGACCAATTCCACGCGGGCCTCCCACATCAGGCAGTCCGCATGTTCGATGAGGGAGGTGATTTGCTCCACCGTCTGCGCGGCCTGGTGCGAAACCCCTCGCTGCGCCCGGCGGCCCATCAACCAGGCGGCAAACCCCACGAGTGCAGCTACACCCACGATCACCCAACTGGCAGACATCGTGGAAATAGTAGAGCCGTCCGCTGCATCCGCCCGATTCCATAATCCTACCGTCAAAGGCAGCAATCCTGCAATTGTCCGGCTTGGTAAGTGCGATGAGAACGAAGGCATTTTTAGTAAAACGTCGCTGGATCGTTAAAGATCCAAACGCGTCCCATTTGAAAGTCACACTGAACCACCAGTCATTTCCTGTCGCAAGCCAAAGGAAGCAAATGGCGTGACTGATATTACACTTCTGAATGCCCAGGACCAGACGGACTATGGGCTGTGAAACGCGACTGGCGCGACCTCGGAAATGAATCTGAAACCGCAACCCCATTTGACAAACCGGCCCCACCGCTTGATGAATTAAATCATATGCGAAAAAGTGCGGTCCTCCTGCTTAATCTCGGTTCTCCCGATTCGACCTCGGTTCCCGACGTACGTCGCTACCTGCGCGAATTTCTGGGCGACGAACGGGTGATCGACAAACCGGATAACGGTTTTTTGCGCAAGATCCTGGTTAACGGCATTATCATCCCGCTCCGCGCCGCCAAGTCAGCCCACGCCTACAGCAAAATCTGGACGAGCGAGGGCTCACCCTTGGTTGTCACCAGCAAACGCACGCAGGAAAAATTGCAAAAACGCGTCGATCTCCCGGTGGAACTCGCCATGAATTATGGCAACCCGTCCATCCCCGCGGCCTTGGAACGGCTCGTCGCCAGTGGCATCGACCGCCTGCTCCTCTTTCCCCAATATCCCCACTACGCCATGTCCAGTTGGGAGACCGTGGTCGCCAAAGTCAGACGGGAGGCCGCCCGGATTGCGCCCGACCTGACCATCGAATGCGTTCAGCCGTTCTACATGGACGAGGATTATATTTCTGCTCTCGTCGAAAGCGCCCGCCCGTATCTGGCCAAGCCGCACGATCACCTGCTGTTTAGTTATCACAGTATTCCGGTGCGTCATCTCACGAAGGCCGACTCCTCGCACGCGCACTGCCAAGTCGTCGCTGATTGTTGTAACGTCTGCAGCCCGACCCAGAGCACCTGCTACAAAGCGCAAGTCACCCGGACCACGCAGGCCTTCGTCAAACGCGCCGGGCTTGATGCGGCGAAATGGTCGATGTCATTCCAATCACGTATCGCGGGCGAACCGTGGATCAGGCCCTACACCGACTACGAATTCAAAAGCCTCCCCGGCGCCGGCAAGAAACGCTTGCTCGTCATCACACCCGCCTTCGTCACGGACTGCTTGGAAACCTTGGAAGAGATCCGGGTTGAGGGTGCGAAAGACTACAAAGCCGCCGGCGGCGAATGGTTCGAACACATCCCTTGCCTCAACGATCAGCCAGTCTGGATCGACGTCCTTGAGAAACGTGTTCGGGGCTGGCAGCAATCGGGTCCTGCGGAGTAATCCCTAGGCTTTAGTCTTTTCTTCCTAAATTTGGTAAAATGACCTTAAAGATTCAGCGAAAGTACCCGAGTCAGCCACTGTTTGCTGGTAGCGTACCGCAGAAATTTACAAAGTTTCTCACTAGTGCATAACACCGCCCCCAGCTTTGCCTTCAAAACTTTAGGACAATCCGGGAGCGCCGTATTAGTACTGGATACAAACGGCCGCATCGAAAAAGCGAGCGGCACAGCTTGCACGCTTTGGCAAACGTCAGCGGACGTTCTGATCGGAAGAAATTTCCCCGACTTATTCGCCTTCGAGGTAATCTCCCACGAATCCGGGTGGGTCCAATCTCAATGGGAAGTTCTGCTCGCAGCCGCCCAACTGCAACCCGTCACACTCCAGCTTCAACCGAACGATGCCGCAGCCTTTGACAGCTCAGTGCGAATCGAAAAAGCCGGTGACTCACCCGTCAGCTATTTTGCTTTCGTCAGCCTGCCCGCGCCCCCTGTCGCGCGCGTCGTCTCCGCGCCACCGTTCGTTACCGTCCTGGCTCCGGATAATTTCCTCGCCCTGCTCAACGACCGGAGTCCGCTGGGATTTTTCGATCTCAATTTCCTCAAAAACGAGGTCTACTACTCGGCCGCCTGGAAACGCTTGCTCGGTTATGCCGATGACGATCTGCCCAATACCTACGAATCCTGGCTGCTCCTGATTCACCCCGACGATTCTGCGGCCGCGCCCGACCGGCAAAGTCGCGGCGGCACCACCGGAACCCGGCAATATTCACTCGAATTCCGGATGAAGCATTACCGCGGACACTACGTGTGGGTCCAAAGTGTCGGCGTCCAGATTTTCGGCCCCAATGGTTCCCTGCAGCGCGTCATCGGCGCGCATCTCGACATCGGCGACCGCAAGGAGTTTGAAGAGGCCGGCCTGCGCGCCGAAGAACGCATGCAGCAATTGGGGGATCGCGGACGCGTCGGCGTATTCGATCTCGATTTCTCCGCCGGCCACTACTGGCTTTCGCCCGGTTTTAAATCCCTCCTCGGTTACGCCGAAGCCGAACTGCCGGATGCACCTGAATCGTTTTTGCGTGCGCTCCCGATGGATGAAACTCCGGGCGGGCTGCAGGGCTATTTTTTGGCGCAACATCCCAATCAAGTCGCCTATTCGGACACGTTGCGACTGCGCCACCGGGAAGGCCGCGAAATTCTCGTGCACGCGAGCATCGTGCGCCAGATTTCACGGCGCAAAGATCTCCAGCGCGTCCTCGGGTTTGTCGTACCAATGCCCGAAACCCTCGGCGCCGTCGCAAACAGCGCCAGTCCCGGATTGTCGCTCGCGCACCTCACCGTGCTCCTCGCCGAATTGCACGAAGCCGTGCTCCTCGCTGACGCGAATGGCCAGGTGGTTTTCCTTAATCCGAAAGCCGAGCAACTCTTGGGTCGCACACACGAAGAGGTCCTCAATCAAAACGCCGGGGAAATTTTCCGTCTCGTCCACCGCCAAAACGGCCAGGCTGGCGAAAGTCCGTTCGCCAAAGCGCTCGCCACCAACGAGGCGACCCCGCTCAACAACGAATTCGCGCTCGATACCGGCAGCGGAAAACTCCAGCCCGTCACCTACAGCGCCCGCCCCGTGGTCGGCGCCACCGGCCAGAGCGCCGGCGTCGTCGTGGTGTTCCGCAATCCCGACGAGATGAGCCTCACGCCCGAAGAACTCGTAAAGGCCAATCGTTTCGAATCCCTCGGCCAACTCGCGGGCGGCATCGCGCATGATTTCAATAATTTGCTGACGACCATTTTGGGGGGCG
>JANYFP010000451.1 GCA_025362555.1 Verrucomicrobiota bacterium | reverse complement strand
GTACTCGCTGGAGGCTTGCACCACATAATAATAGGTTGTGCCGTTCGTGAGAGCGTAATCCGTAAAACCAGGCGAGGTCGTGATCGTGAGCGACGCGTAGGGACCACCGTTTACGGTGGCGCGTTTGATTTCATAGCGATTGGCGCCGGCGGTAGCGTTCCAATTTACATAGGCGCGACGATCGCTGACGGTCGCCACCACGCCGGAAGGCGCAGACGGTGCCGAGCCAATCAAATAAGTGCCGACCGCAACCGTGCTGTTCGTCATGCCCGACTTGTAAGCGATCGCCTTGAGGGTCGCGGTGGAATTCACCGCAATCGCACTGGAATAAAGTGTGCCGGTCGTCGCGGTGGGCACGGTACCATCGAGCGTGTAGCGGATCGCCGCTCCCGCCGTGGCGGAGGTCAAGGCCACCGAACGTCCCGACGTATAAGTGCCGGGCACAGGGCTAAACGCCGGCGCATAGACATGACCCGGTAAAGTCAGTGCGACGGGTGCGCCCATTTCCGCACCGGCAAAAAGATAGGTTGCTTGAGTCGTGGAAGCGCCAGCCGAATCCGACACCGTCACCTGATAAAATCCAGGGCTCAGACTACTGATGGTAGCGGTCGTTGGTCCGTGCGTCCACGCATAGGTGTAAGGAGGCGTACCGCCAATGGTGGAGGCGTTGATCGAGCCGTTATTGTTGCCCACCGCCGGCGGCACCGCAGCGAGATAAGTCGAGAGCGCACCCGATTCAGAATAACCCGCATCAAATGAAACACCCTGAGGCCGCACCAAGCCCTGAAAATCCACCGGGACGTCAGCCAAGGAAACCCCGGCATCTTTGGCATTGGAAGCACCGGTAATCCGGAAATCATAGACTCCGGAAGACGGATCGACAAAATTCATCCCGGTGAAATCACGCTGGGTCACGTTGCCCCCTTCTCCACCGGAAGTCGGCGCGGTATTTTCATAGCGGATGTATTCGTGGGTCATGTCGCCCGGAACGATCAGCACATTATTTTTAAAATAATTGGCGGACACTTCGTTCATCGTCCAAAGCCCGTGAATCGATGGATTCACGACGGTGTTGTTGTAGAAAAAATAAGGCGCATCCGCCTGCGTCTGACGATCGGCCGGCTGGCCTACCGGCACAGGATTCGGCCGGTTGTCGGAGAACACGCCGAGCGTGCCGCCGACAATCAAATTATTGAACAGATAGTTGTCGCCCTGCCCGAAAAGCGCGACGCCGGTATTCCGGCTGTTAATGATCGTGTTGTTGTAGAAAAGTCCGGACGTGCCCGCGCCAATTTGCACCCCGACACCGGTATTCCCATTGTCCGCGCTCACGATCGTTCCCGAATCGACGATCATGTTGTTGTAGATCTCAGCCCCGGGCGAGGACCCGACCTGAACTCCGTCCCAGCCTCCGCGTTCGACAAGATTATTGTAGATCTTGAGACCATAAATTTCGTGCCCGAAAACGCCACAGCTGGTCGCATGATCCCACGACGTGTACCCAATATAAAAGCACTCGCCACCGGTATCGTGAACGTAGTTGTCGTGAAGCTTGATGTCGTTGTACGCGAGCGTGGGATACCACGTCCACTCGTTGCCAGTTCCACACAGAGGATCTTGCTTGGCCATGATGCCGGCGAACGAACTGTTATGAATCTCCAGGAACATCGCGTCGATGTAGCTGCTGATCCCGGTGATATTCAGACCGAGCCGGGCGACATAGAGTTTACCGGCCTGCGCCACTTCGATGCCGTAGCGATAGGCCGGATCGTTGTCGCCGCGCACCTGCAGGTAGCGACAGCTGACCACCGCGATGCCATCGTAGCGAAGCGATGTGCTCGATCCTATTTCATCCGTGATCACCACCCGGCCGGAGCCGGGTCGATTGGTCACGACAACCGGATATTCGGCTGTACCCGTCCAATTGCGCAGCTGAATGCTGCCACGGGTGCCGCCATCGATTCCGATGACATAGCTGCGATTGGTCGGCAGCACTTTGCCGGTGCCGTCCACTATTGTCAGTGTCCCGGCCGCGCCGGAGGGAACAATAAGATCATAACCGGTAAAATTTTGCGCGCGGGCAAAAAGACTCAAAACCAAAAAAGCGAAGCCATAGCCGATGACTTTCGCGAAGGGGCAATACTTAAGTATCATTTTCATGGGGTAACAATTCGGTTCCGTCAGCCGTGCTCCGTGAATTGAGCGCGACGACCGATCCAAGGCCGCCACCGTAATCAGTCCGGAAAAAATATCCCGCTTCCAGGAATTCAACCGCATGAGTCGGGCGCAAACGGAGGCCATCAACCCGGTAAAACCGCTCACCCCTGCGGAGCCTCAACCGGCAGCGCCAATTCCTTCAGCAGGGCCAGCCCGAAAAATGTCGTGCTGTACAAAATCGTCATCGGACGGCGGCGCACATAAATCATGCTGTTCGAATTGAAAATCGCCCCGGCCAGATTCACGTCCTCTCCGTGATACTGGTGCCGCAAACACCAACCCAACGCCCGCCGCGCCGCCGCTAGGTGCAAGGGATCGCGACTGATTCCGTAAAGCTCGTAGAAGAGATACGCCCAAATCGCCGTCGCCTTGTCGTCGGCCGGATCGGTCGCCCCCGCCAGTTTAAATTGATAACTCCAACTGCCATCCGGCGACTGACACGACCTCACCTGCGCCGCAAGTTGAAGGGCGAGTTCCCGATATTTCCGGTCACCAGCAAGCCGGTAAGCATCCAGATAACCCTCCATCACCCAAGCGTGACCCTTGATATCCGGATCCCAAAATCCCTCGTCTTTGTCCCGGAGCCAGCCGCGGGTGAGCAACCCGGATCCGCGCGCCATGTGTTTCAGGTGACTGTCCATGTACCTCCCGCCCGCCGCCCGAACCTCGGCTGAACCGGTCGCTTGATACAACTCGCAGAATCCGATCAGACCAAATACCGATTCATCCAGGGTGTGGGCGGTCCATCGGTTTCTTTCCACGATCCAATCCTGAGGCACCACCGGATATTCATTCAGCAACCGTTCAGCCGCTGCGACCAGGCCTGCGGTTCGCTCCAGATAAGCCCGGTTGTTGGTTTCACGGTAGAGCGGCATCCAGCCCCAGCCAGCGAGGAAAAGGGAATCGGCCGTCGACACATATTCCGCCCATCCCTGCAGAGTAGCTCGCGAGGGCTCCCAGCGCACGGTAGAGACACCGTACGCCGGATGCCGCGGATCCTTCACGCCAAATTGCAACGATCGTTCGCCTGCCGCGAGCGCGGCCGCACGAAAATCCATCGACAATCCCGCAGCCGTTGCCGACTCAAGCTTGGCCAGATCCAGCAGGAAACTGATCGACGGCCCCCAAGCCCATAACCAATGCGACATGCGGTAAGATCGGTGCGTTTCATCGTAGACGACATTAAAACCGCCCGAGAAAAAACTGTCTTCCTGCTGAATCTGGGAATGCAAAAGGCTTCGGCCCACCGCCAAAGCGGACTCCGTCAAAATCGCTTTATCCTCCCACCAATGCGCGGGAAGCTCGATTCGCTTTTCGACGGAAACCGGACCCGCAACATCAACCTCCGCCATCACCTCGCTTTTCCCGTCACCCCATCGCCGGTGCAACGCCACCCGTCCGGCCCACTCTTTCCGCGCAACCCTCACCCCATTTGACCCATGGCCGCATGGCTCCGGCAGGGTGAGACGATAATATAGTTTGGGCAAATCCAGCGACGATCCGCGAAAATAAAAAAGATTCTCACCGTCCTCGAGCTTGCTCACCGGAATCACGATCTCAGACTGCAGCTCGCCTCCCACCGGTGAAAACCGGCCGTTCAATTTCCACGTGCCACTGATCTTCGGTGCAAATTGCAGGACGAGATCCCAGTCTTCCGCACCACGAAGATCATTGAAAAAGAAAATGATTTCCGCCGCATCGGGTCGCCCCGACCCAACCGCCTGATTTTTTTGCGCCGGCAAATAGATTTCACCCGGTTCGTTGACGTCCTCGCCTCTCTCCAATTTTTTCAATCCGTCCGCTTCAATCCGAATTTCATATTGTCCGTGAATACTGGCCGCGGTTTTGATCGTCAAAATCTGAGTCTCAGGCGTGAATACCACGCGCAGCAAATCCTCACCGGTACCAGACGGCGCGAAACCGCCCGACCCGAGAGGCAACGACGTCCCGGCGGGAAATCCGCGCGGCACAATCACCAGAACAACGGCGCCGAAGAACAACCAGTGGCGTGCGCTCATGCCACCACTGCACGCGGCTCCAGTTCCGCCACCCGTGGCTCAACCCAGCCCCCCTTAAGCAAGTGCATGCAGGTGGTCTCGCGCAGCCCCTTCTCGAAGCGGCGCATTTTTTCCACAACGTAATCGATCGCGGCAACCGCCACCTCACCTGCGGCATCATCGATGCCTCCGTCAAAAGAAAGCGCAGCACCATCGAGCCCAATCCAAAGCGCGCTGAACCCCGCGCTGCGCGCATAGGAAACCAAAGCCGCATCCCCGCACACGACAACCTCAGGTTGATACTCGCGCAGCCAAGCATCGAATCCCGCGCAGTCGGGCTGCAGTCCTTCCGCTTGAAAATATGCGGGAATGCGATTGGCCGGCGCGAGTTCCCCCTGGTACGATTGAAAGCACCCGTGCATCAAGCCCCGGCTCGCGGCGTTGAAGCGAGCCGATAACACCAACCCGACCCGCGTACAATCCAGCCGATCAATCTGGCGCAGGATCATCTCAGCGTTGCGATGGTGATCGGGACACACCACGTCCACCCATTCCGCCAGCCGGTGATCATTTAATCCGACCATCGAAAATTCCTTCCAGGCCGGGCTGATCAGGGAAAAATCAAAACTCCGGTGAACGGGAAACACCACGCCCTCGATGCCCCGGGCTCCGGCGATCTGCGCGACGCGAGCCGCATTCATGCCAGGCTCCTTGGTCCAGATCTCCTCCAGATGATAGCCGAGTTCACCGGCGCGCAGCTGCGCCGCCTGAAAATAAACCCTGGCCGGTGGGTCCACGCGCCAGTGATCCCTGCGATTCTCTTGGTTGATCCACGCAATGGGCAGACTGCCGGAAGTCTTTTTTTCCGTGCGCAATAACGCCAGATTCCGGGCGGCCGCGTTAAGCTGATAGCCGAGCTCCTGCGCCATAAGTTGAACCCGCCGGCGCGTCTCCTCCGGAATTGAAGGGGAGTTTTTAAGCGCCAGACAAATCGTGCTGGGATGCACGCCGCAAGCATGGGCGACATCGCGTTGGGTAATAGGGGTGGGGGAAAGCATGTACTCCTTGGGGTTACCTGACCCACCTACCTTACCTGCTATTTAGTCTTTTCAGAATAGGTAAACTGGGAGATTACTTGTGTTTTCTGGTTATCCACAATTCCTATGTGCCCCCCCGTCGATCACACCATCAAGACCCGTCTGCTGCTTCGTCCGA